>DQHV01000134.1 GCA_003524335.1 Candidatus Aminicenantota bacterium
CAAAGAAAATGAGCGGTCGGTTTTTCCGCTTCTGGTCACTCTTATTTCTCGCCTGTATTTGCCTGCACGGTGAGGTCCTTCAGGTCCCGGCCAAATTCGCCTCGATCAAGAGCGCCGTCGCGGCTGCGGTAGACGGGGATGCCGTCGAAGTCGACGACGGGTGCTATTTTGAGGGAAACATCGTCCTCGACAGGGCCATCACCCTCAGAGCCAAGAACGCGTTTCAAACCGTTATCTACGGCGAGGTCCAGAGCGGCTTGCAGAATGCCATTTTCATAATTCGGGCGCCTGTCGCCATCGAGGGCTTCATCCTTAAGAACGGCGATAGCGGGATCGTGCAGAGGGGAAGTCCCGATGTGGCCTGGTCGGCCAGGAACCTGGCCGTCCTCAATATGCGAGAGGAGGCCATCTCGATTAACGCGGCCGCGGGCAATGTCGGGCGCGGGGCGTTCAGCGGGATCATCATCGACAACTGCCGCACCGGATTCAGCACCAACGATGCCCACTCGATGGAAGTCTCGCACTCCCTCGTGGCCAATTGCCCGACCGCGTTCGCCGGTTACGACCACATCTTTTTCCGCGTGGAAAAGGCGACGGTCTGGAACTGCCGGCGGGTTTTCGAAGAAAGTGAAGAGCCCTTGCCGGACCCCAAGACCAGCGTTATCAGTCGGGGCAGGGATATTGAGGTGCTCGATCCTATACTAATGACCAACGATAAGTTGGGGCTGTGGCCGGAAGGCTTGTCCTCTGAATCTTGGGCGCCCGCCAACGGGGATTCCCCGGGACCGATCATCCGGGGACTGGTCCTGGCCATAGCCGGGGATGTCTACAACAGGCTCAAGGCTTATCCCAGGGCCGCCCAATTTTTTAAAACGGCCCTCAGCCTCGGGCAAAAGACCGGTTCTGACGAAGTCATCTGGAGAGCCTATGCAGGACTTGCCCGCTCCTATGAGGAGATGGATGAGGGCCGGGCCGCTTTGGAGCACTATAGGAATGCCGTACGGCTCGTGGAACGCCTTCGGGGGAAGTTGCCGATGCGGGTTTATAATCCGGGGTTCTTCAAGGACAAGAGCCAGGTCTATGTTTCGTTGATTCACCAGCTGCACGAGATGTATAAAGAGGAGCCGCTTCCTGCCTATCTCGAGGAGGCCTTCGCCGTGGCCGAGAAGTCACGGGCACGGGGCTTTCTGGACAGCCTGGAGGAAGCCGGGCTGGATTTTGCACCCGCTCTCGGCCCTGAGGTCGTTGCCGAGGGGAAACGCCTCTCGGCCCTAGTCTCCCGCTTTCAGGTCGTGCTTCAAACCCAAAACTTATCTCGATCCAAGAGGGCCGGCCTCCTGGTCGAGCTGGGTAAGGTCGAGAATGCCTACCGGGACCTCATGATCCGGATGAGACGGGACGCTCCTTCCCATGCCGACCGGCACTACCCAGGCTCCTTGATGTTCGAAGAGGTCCGCTACAAGCTCCTGCCGGAGGGCACGGCCTTGCTGGAATTCGTCTTGGGAGATGAATTTTCGTTCGCGTTCTGGGCGACCAGGGATTCTCTCTTGCTGTCCCCTCTTCCGCCGGCCGCCCAAATTTACGGTTTGGTCCATAACTACATCAAGTTCCTGACGCTCAAGAACCCTCGGGACTTTCTGGCCGAGGAGGGCAGTTGCCGGCTGTTCGATATTCTCCTCGGGCCTTTTCGTGACCGGCTGGGCAGAGGGGTCCAACGGATCATCATCATTCCCGACGGACATCTCTTTTATCTGCCCTTCGAATCGCTCATGATCAGGGGAGATGACGGTCGTCCGGCCCGCTTCCTGATCGAGGACTTGGAAATATCTTATTCTCCCTCGGCCTCTGCGCTCGTCCGTTTGATGGAAAGGGACAGGTATCGACTGCCCCGGAAGGGTCTTCTGGCGGTGTCGGCCCCCAAGGTTCCGGTCTCGAAAAACTATCTTTTCGGCTATCTGATCGAGCCCAGTGAGCTTAAGCACGCCCGACCGGAGGTCGAAGCCATCAGCGGGCTGTTCGAGAGCGATCAACGGACCATCCTGGAGGGCTCCCAGGCAGACGAGACGAGCCTAAAGCGACTCCCCTTGGGGGACTACAGGTTCATCCATCTCGCCGTCCATGGGATTTTCGACGATCAGAACTGGCGCTGGTCGGGGCTGCTCCTTTGGCGGGATAAATATTCGGCCGACGACGGCGTTCTTCAACTCCGGGACATCTTTCTGCTCGATTTCCGCTCCGACTTGGTGGTTCTCTCGGCCTGCCAATCAGGAAAAGGCACCCTCGAAACGGGTGAGGGGATCCTCGGCCTGACCGGCGGCTTCCTATTCGCCGGAAGCCGGGCCGTCTTGGTCAGCCTCTGGAATATCGACGACCGGTCCACGGCCGTTTTCATGAGTAACCTATATAGGCACCTGGCAAACGGCGAGTCGTCATCTCGGGCCCTGCAGAAGGCTAAGGTGGAGATGATCCGCTCGCGGTTCAGTCACCCGTTTTATTGGGCTGCTTTCAGCCTGATCGGGGATCCGTTGTCCTATTCGATCTCGAAATAATTAGAGGCCGAAGCCATCTCTCTGCCATCGTCGTCCTGGGCGACAATGGTCCAAAGATAGTGCTTTTGCCTCTGCAGTTTCTGTCTTACTTCTTCGGGCAGGCGGAGCTTGGTGCCGGTGAGTCCTTTCTCGAAGACCGTATTGAGCGCATCGTCGATAATGACAAGATAGTAGCTCTCGCTATCTTTGACTTCAGACCAAGAAAAAACTTCGGGCGCCTTTTTGAGTTTCCCCTCCGGACGGTGGAGCCGGAGCTCGGCCAGCCTCGCGCCCCGGACGGCCTGCTGCGAAACAGGCGTTCTGGCCAGAAATACGTAGCCCAGGACGACCAGGACAAGAGCGGCGGCCAGCGCTGCCGCGACGAGGACCGGCCTGGGAACGGCGGTCCTGACCCTTCGGGAGCAGCATCGGACCTGTTCTCGCGCCAGGCTTTGCAGTTCTCTCCCGTCGTCTCGAGAAAGCGCGACCTCCGGAATGGCCGTTTCCTTGGCTTCGAGATCGGCCTGGAGCTCGATTAGCGCTTCGAAGGCGCGGTGGCATCTTCCGCAATGGATCACGTGACGAAGGAAAACCCTCTCCTCCTCGGTCTGAAGTCCCCCCATGAAGGCGCGGACAAAAACCTCTTTTTTCGGACAGGCTTGAAATTGAGATGCGTCCATTAGGTCCCCTTTTCCCCTTTTGAAGATTCTCGATTTATGCCTCACTTGCTTAAATTCCTGTTCTCGGCGCCCCCAGGCCTGAGTATTTTCCTGATCTCGGCCAGCCCGCGGTATAAGAGGTGGCGGACCTGGTTTTCCCGCCACTGGAGACGGGAGGCGATCCGGGGGATGTCCAATCCTTCCAGGTAGAGCCGGAGTACCTCCCTCCTTCTTTCCGGAAGGGAGTCGACGGCCTTGCCCAGAACCAGCTTGGATTCTTGGTCTTCGATAACTGAATCCAAAGACAGGAGCTCGAGCGGGATCGATCCGGCTTTCTCGGTGCGCTCCATAAAGCTCTCCAATGGAAGATGTGCTATTCTTTCCCCCACCAGGTCGAGGGCGGTCGTATACACCACCCTCCATAGATAAGACCTCAGATTGTCGATTTTTTTCCCGTCGGCCGCTATTTTCCAGAGCTTAAGTTTGACCTCGAGGTCGATGTCCTCTTTTTCTTGGCGGGACATCTCCGGGAAGCGGGCCAGCAGGATGTTCCGGATGGAGACGGAGACTTCCTCCAGGAAGACCCTCGTCTTGAGAAGCGTTTCCAGGTCCATAAGAAATACGGATACCTTTTGCCGACAATATATGTGATATTCCCCGGCATTTCAACCGCAGCCCGCGAAAGTTGATCCCGGCGTGGGAATAATCCGGCCTGTTTGGGGTCTACTAAACGGGAGCCGGGTGACCGCGGGCTTCTCTCCAGTCGCTTAATCCCCCAAAACAGCAGAAAAGGGGGGCGTCTTTTTCTGTTTAACAGAACACCTTTCTGGAAAATAAAATAGGCGGCAAGAGGAGGCAAACGATGGCATTCCAACAAAAACAACTGCCGGCCATAGAGGAAGAGACGGTTTCCACAGGCCTGACCCGGCGGGATTTTTTCCGGTTTCTGGCCGGATCGGCNNTGTCTATCAGAGCATCACGGCCCTCAACCAAAAATACCTGGGCGATGAATCGCCAGACGGCCGCTATTGGGAAGGGATTCGAAGTCAATTCCTCTTCGAGGACGGTCTGATCATGATGAACAACGGAACCGTGGGCCCCATGCCCAAGCCGGTGTTCAATACCTTGATGCGGTACTTCAAAGTCCAGGCCACCAACCCCTACGATGTCTACAATTTCCTGCCCAATTTCCAGGAGGAGACAAAGCAGAAATTAGCGTCCTTTATCCAGGCTTCACCAGAAGAAGTTGTCCTGACTCACAACACGACAGAGGGGATCAACTTCGTGACCTCCGGACTCGACCTGAAAGAAGGAGATGAAGTCGTCGTCTCCAACCTGGAGCATCCGGGCGCCATCAACCCCTGGAGGCTCAAGCAAAAAAGGTATGGGATTGCGATCAAGGAAGTGCCTCTCGGACTGCCCCCGAAGAGCGTCGATGAAATCGTCGGCTCCATCGCCGCCGCGGTCACATCCCGTACCAAGATCATCAGCCTGGGCCACACGGTTTTCATCACCGGGCTCATCACGCCGCTTAAGGAACTCAGCCGGATGGCTCATGAAAAGGGCCTTCTGGTCCTGGCCGACAGCGCTCACGGCCTGGGCATGCTCGACCTGAACATGAAGGAGCTGGGTATCGATTTCTTCGCTTCGAGTCCCTACAAGTGGCTGGGGGCGCCGGCCGGGATAGGGCTATTTTTCGTCCGAAAGGAATCTCAGGACAGGCTCTGGCCGACCATCGTCACCGGGGGATGGGACACCTATAAAGACGCTCGCAAGTTCGAGGCCCACGGCCAGGACGCAGACGCGCTCATATTTGCCCTGGGAGAGGCCCTCGACTTCCAGAACGCGATCGGCCGGAGGCGTATTGAACGGCGCATCAAAGCTCTGGCCGGACACCTGAAACAGGAATTGCGCAAGATCCCCGGTGTCAAAGTCCACACTCTGGACGATCCCTACCTTTCGGGCGGCCTGACGGCCTTCTCTCTGGATGGCGTCGACCCGGCGAAAATCGTCGATTACGTCCGGGAGAAATACAATATCGTGGTCCGGGCAATTGGGAACAAAGAGGCCGGGACCTACGGGGTTCGAGTGTCCACCCACTATTACATCACCGTCAAGGACATTGATAACCTGCTGGAGGGGGTTCGAACCATCGCCAGCCACCGCGCCTAGCCGTCTCAATTTCCGGCCGGTTTCTTTTCATTTTTCCCCGAGCCTTACTTGGCATATAACTTGCTCCTTAAACTGCGAAGGATATGCTGAAGGAGGCCTAAGCCGTGTCGAAAGTCATGTTTTTGCTGGCACTCCTGATGTTCTTCTTCTTTTTCTTAGCCTGAATACGAAGGGACGGTCATGAGAACGGACCCCGCTTTCTCCCCGGAGCAGAGCAACCTTCACCTTTTCTTCTCTCATATATAAACTTCAGCAGGGACTCCCTCTTCCTCACAAGCGCCTCAAACCTGCTGAAGTCCGTCTGCGGAGCCCGCTCCCGGCGGCAAGTAAAATTTCTTTTTGGGATGTAAATTTCTTTTACGACCTCCGAGGAGTGGCGCGGCACTGAAGAGGCCTTGATTGCCGGATGAACGAGGCTGTTGACGAGGCGGGCCCGAAATGGTATAAATTATGCCTTCCAGTGACCAAACATCTAAGAACGCGGATAAGCGGCGGCCTCAGCCTGCTAATCATCTTAATGCTCGTCCAGGTTCATTTCCTGGGCGATCCCTGCCTCCTCCACGGTGAGCATACGGCCCAGGCCCTTGAGTCGACCCTCTCCTGTCAGGTGATGAATTGTCTCTGCTTTTTCCATGCCGTTTACGCTCCCGTTGAAGTTAGCTTTTCGATCATCACTCAGATATTTGCCCAGGAAGAAGAACTGGCTTCCGGCCGGCGTATTCGTCTGCTGGCCTTCGAAATCTTCCATCCGCCGCCGGGCTGACCCTCCTTCGCTCCCTGACAACATCCCTGTCTATTTTCTCAGAGGAGTCCGATATGCGGAAAAAAACCGTCTTGTTCTGTCTGCTCTTGGGCGCTCTTCTCCGGCCCCTGCCGGGAGAGGAAAAGCCCCTTTCTCTCCAGGAAGCCGTATCTACCGCCCTGCAGCACAACCCAGAAATTGTCCGGGCTCAACATGCCCTGGAAGAAGCGAGAGGCCGCCGCCTGCAGTCTGAGGCCCGGCCGGAGCCACGTCTCGCCCTAAGCACGGAGGGCGTTCCCTTCAGCTTGAAGACCGCCGAAACGACCGAGGTCAACTTCGGCCTTGAGCAGCCCATCGAGTTCCCAGGCAAGCAACCGCTTCGGGCGAAGGTCGGCCGCTACGGCGAGGAGATCGCCAGGCTTGAACTCGAGCGCGTCCATCTGATCGTCACGGCCCAAGTCAAGAAAGCGTACTGGAGAGCCGTCCTTTCGGAACGCTCCGTCACTTCGCTCGAGACGCTGACGGGTCTCTTGGATGAAGTGATCGACTCCTCCCTTATCCGCTACCAAGCGGGCACGGCCGCGTACGGCGACGTCCTGAGGATCCGGGTGGAAAAGGCTCGCCTTCAGAATGAAACGATCGAGGCGCGCCGGGAAAGAGAGGCCGCCAAAGCCGAACTCTCCCTCCTCCTGGGCGGCCGCTCCGGCGATCCCGTCAATTTGACCACCGACATGGTCTTCGTCCCCTTGGACGGGACTATTGAGGTTGCCAAGGCAGCTGCCCGGGCGGCGAGGCCGTCCCTGCGGATCGCCGCCCTTCGGGCCGAANNCGGGGCCGCGGCCGAACTCGCCGCCAAAAACCGTCTCCCGGATTTCTCTTTCGGCGTATTTTTCCCCAGTATCCGTTTCAACGCCTGGGGGATCGCCTTCGGCCTCAGCCTGCCCCTCTCCAAGGCGAGGACAGAGGGCGAGCGGCTTGAGGCCGCGGCCCAGCATGCCGCCCGCCTGACCGCTCATGAGGCCCAGGCCAGAAGGCTCGATACGCTGGTCGAAACAGCCTATGTTTCCGTCCGCGCCGCCGAAGACCAGGTGCGTCTTTTCGAGCAGGAGCTTCTGACCGAAATGGAGGAGGAGCTCCGCTCTGGCCTGACGCAATACCAGTATGGGAAAATCGAGTCCTACAGCCTGCTCGACCTTCACCGGACCTACGCTTCGGCCAAGCTCGAGCGGCTCAGAGCCTTGTTCCTCTATCTCTCCGGCCTCGCCGACCTCGAAGCCGCGGGCGAAGAAGACTGAAGGAGAATCGCCATGCCACATCCCCGAACGCTCTCTATCCTGATTTCGGTCCTCATCTTATCGTTGGCGGGAGTCAGCTGTCGGAATTCTCCACCCGCCGAAAGCGAAGAGCATCCAGCCGAAGGGAATGCCGCCGAGCCCAACTCGATCCGGCTCTCCGAAGAGGCCGTTCGAACGGGCGGCATCGCTGTCGCGGCCGCCCGCGTGGTGGAAATGGACCGTTGCATCGCCGCAGTGGGCGAGCTCGAATTCAACAGCCGGCGTCTGGCTCACCTCACGGCGCGGGCTTCGGGCCGCATCGAAACTATCGCGGCCTTCCGGGGCGACAGAGTCGTCGAGGGCCAGGTTTTGGCCGAGATTTACAGCCGGGAATATCTGGCGCTTCAGTCCGAAGTCATCCAGGCCGCGGAGCGGGACGCCCGGCTCCAGGGCACACCGGATGCCCGGGCGGTTCGAGCCTTCCTCGAGGCGGCCCGGGAGAAGCTCCTCCCGCTGGGGCTGACCGATGCCGAAGTCGACGCTTTGATCCTGACGAAATCGGTCCGGTCGTTCCTAGCGGTGCGGGCTCCCTTTGGCGGCCGTATCATTGAACAAACCGTGGTCGCGGGAGACGGGGTGGACCCGGGCGCCTCTCTCTTCCGGCTAGCCGACCTTTCGACGCTCTGGGCGAGCGTCCGGATCTACGAGAAGGACTTGGCCGCGGTCCGACCCGATGTGGATGTTGTTCTCCGCGCGCAGGCTTTTCCCGGGGAAGATTTCCGCGGCCGCCTGGTTCTCATCGGAGCGGTGATGGACGAGAAGACGCGCACCGTCGAGGCCCGGGTGGAAGTCCGCAACCCGACGGAGCGGCTCAAACCGGGCATGTACGTCGAAGCCTCCGTTGCCTGCGGAGAGAAACGCCGGGCACTGGTCATCCCCGAGTCGGCCCTTCAGGAATTCCAATCCCTGTCCGTAGTATTCCTCCAGACCGGCCCGGGCGCCTATGAGCTCCGCCTCGTCGAAACGGGGGAACGGAGCGGAGGCCGCATCGAAATCGTGCGCGGACTAACTGAGAGGGACGAAGTCGTAACGTCGGGGAGCTTCCTCCTCAAGTCCGAGATGTTGAAGAAGACCAGGGGGGATGAACATGAGCATGATTAACAGGCTCATCGACGGTTCGCTCCACAACCGCAGCCTCGTCGTCGTCGGAGTCCTTCTCGTTGCTGGTTTGGGCATCTGGTCGTTCGTCGGACTCCCCATCGACGCCTTCCCGGACGTGACGAACATCCAGGTCGAGGTCCTGTCGTCTGCTCCCGGAGCNNGCCATGGGGGAGATCTACCAGTACACTCTGGAAGGTCCCATCCCCGTGGACGAAGCTGACCAGGTCGAATACCTGACCGACCTGCGAACCATCCAGGATTGGACCCTGGCGCCCCTGCTGAAGTCCGTCCCGGGTGTCAATGAGATCAACTCCTTCGGCGGCTACATCCGTCAGTTCCAGGTAACGGCAGACCCCGACAGACTCCTTAAGTACGACCTCTCCCTTGATGATCTGGCCGAAGCCCTGCGGGAAAACAACCTCAACGTCGGCGGAAACATCCTGCAGCAGGGATCTGTCCAATACATGGTCCGCGGCATCGGCTTGCTGCAGTCCGCGGAAGATATCGGGAATGTAATCCTCAAGTCTGAAGACGGCACTCCTGTCTTTGTGCGTGACGTGGCCGAGGCCCGACCGGGTCAGGCTGTCCGCCAGGGAGCGGCGGTCAAGGACGGGAAAGGCGAAGTGGTCGGGGGCGTGATCATGATGCTCCGGGGCGCCAACAGCCGCGAGGTCGTGGCGGACGTCGAAAAACGGGTGGCCGAGGTCAACGCCGGCAACTTCCTCCCGGAGGGGATCAAGATTGTCCCTTATTATAAGCGGTCGGACATCATCAGGGACAGCCTCCACACGGTCTCCGAAGCCTTGATCATCGGCTCCCTGCTCGTCGTCTTCGTCCTCTACCTCTTCCTGCGCAGCTTCCGGGGCGCTTTTATCGTCGTCCTCGCCCTCCCGCTCTCGACCCTGTTCACTTTCATCATGATGCGTTTATTCGGCCTTTCGGCGAACCTCATGTCCCTGGGCGGCCTGGCCATCTCTATCGGGATGATCATCGACGCGACCATCATCCAGGTCGAAAACGTGCAGCGCCATCTAGTGGAGGCGGGGACGGCCGCACGAAAGCTCTCGACCGTCGCCAAGGCCGTGCTCGAGGTCCGCAAGCCGAGCATTTTTGGCGAGACGATCATCACCCTGACGTTCATCCCGATTATCGCCCTTCAGGGGATCGAGGGCAAAATGTTCTTCCCCCTGGCCTTCACCCATATCATCGCCTTATTCGGCTCGCTTGTCCTTTCGCTTCTGGTCATCCCGGCCTTGTGTTTCCTTCTCCTCAAGGCCCACCGGGAAAAGCGCATCATCGTGATCGATGCGGCCAAGAAAGTCTACCTTCCCCTCCTCCGCTGGGCTCTGGGTCACAGGGCCGTCCTTTTCCTGGTGTCGGCCGCCCTCCTGGCCGGGACGCTTCTCCTCATCCCCCGTCTCGGGACCGAGTTCATGCCGGTCATGGACGAGGGGGCTTTTGACATGGATTTCCAGTTCCTGCCGGGCATCTCCCTGCCCGAATCGGTCGAAATGAGCCGCAAGGTCGAGAAGAGGCTCATGGACTTCCCCGAGCTCCTGACCATCGTCGGGAAGACGGGCCAGACGGGGATCGCCATCGAGGCCCGCGGCGTCGAAAAAACGGGCTACGTTGGAGTCCTCAAGCCGCGCCGGGATTGGAGTACGGCGAGAACAAGGGGAGAGCTGACCGAAAAAATGCGCGAGGCGATGACCGTTTTTCCCGGCATTGCCTTCTCTTTTAGCCAACCCATTGCCTGCCGCATCGACGAGATCGTGGCCGGGACCAGGGCTCAGCTCATCATCAAGCTTTTCGGTGAGGACCTGGAGGTCCTGCGGGCTAAGGCAGCCGAGATCGCGGCCGCCCTCAGGCGGATGCGGGGAACGTCCGACCTCGTCGTCGAAACGGTCGCCGGGCAGCCCTACATCTCCGTCCGGCCCGACCGGGCGAAGATCGCCCGCCACGGCATCAACGTCGCCGCCATCCAGGGGATCGTCGAGATGGCCGTCGGCGGCAAGACTGTTACCCGGATCTACGAGGGAGAGAAATACTTCAACCTGCAGGTCCGCTACCCCCAGGGCCGGCGCGATTCGGTCGAGATGATCGGCAACATCCTCGTCAAGGCTCCGAGCGGGGCGAGGATTCCACTCAGCCAACTGGCGGCTATTGGCATGTCTGAGGGTCCCGTGCAGATCAGCCGCGAATCCGGCCAGCGGCGGATCGGAGTCGAATGCAACATCACCGGTCGGGACCTGGGCGGGTTCGTGGCCGAGGCCAGGCGCTCTATCGGACAAGATGTCCGCCTTCCCGAAGGTTACTACCTAACCTGGGGAGGCCAGTTCGAGAATCAGCAGCGGGCCATGCGGCGGCTGGCCGTCATCTTGCCGGCGACGATCGGGTTCATTCTGCTCCTGCTCTATCTGACCTTTGGCTCCCTTCGCCTGGCGCTTCTCGTCTTGACGAACCTTCCTTTCGCCCTGATCGGTGGGGTGGCCTCTCTCTATATTTCGGGGCTGTATCTTTCGGTGCCGGCATCGGTCGGCTTTATCGCTCTTTTCGGCATTGC
>DQHV01000062.1 GCA_003524335.1 Candidatus Aminicenantota bacterium
GGCCATACCTGTATTACGACAATATTCATCCAAAAGCCAGCTAGATCCCCTTTTCCGAACCCGCAGACAGCGCCCCAACAGAGCTTTCTGAAACTGTTCTTGCGATCGCATGTCCATCCTGCGCATGTCACCCGATCCTTTATGGGATCTGGGGAACGTTTTACTTGAGGCAATGCGCCAATACTTTGGCCCGGTGAAATAGGAACGCGCTACAGGCTCAGCCGAAGCATAGTGAAATTGACTGTTTCCGCTTGAGGGATATCTTCGTTGTCGCCGAGGCTGTCCTCGATGTGAACCTGAATCGCCGCGCGAATATTCGCCAGGGCCGCCTCGTAGCTCTTCCCATGAGCCTCACATCCCTGAAACTCCGGGCAGACCGCCACCCAGCCGTTGCCGTTCTTACCGATCACTACTGAAAACCGATAATCTTCCATCTTCGTTCTCCGCTGGTTACGCAGCCATATTCATGCCAAAGTCTTCCCCATGAATCCTAAAATGTTCTTAGAAATGAGCAGTTGTGGATTTTAACGGTGCCGGCGCCGTCGCGGCGGACCTCGCCCCGGAGGCAGCAGACGGGCGGCTGTCCGAAGCTCAGGCACCGCTTCTCCCCTACTCCCTCGAGAAGCCCGGTCTCGTCTTCGAATAAATAAAAATACTTGCTGCCGTTGTTCGTATCCTTCAGCCGGGCATCGACGACCCGCACCACGAGCTCCACCTGCTGTCCGGAGTAATGGCCCAAATCTTTGACCCGGAGCTCCGGTCTCTTCCCTTCATACAGCTCGAGCGAATCCGGCCCCGGGCTGAACCCGAGGGAGTCGACGAGCATCTTGGCCTTCTCGAGCGGGTTCATGTCCGCCACCTCCTCCATGTCCTCGATCCCCTGGAAATAGCGCAAAACCTGCCGCGTCCGGCGCGGCTCCAGGGAATCGAATACCCCGGCCTTGATGAGGGACAGAAGCTCCGCTCTTCCGAGATGGACGCGGGCCAGGAAATCCTCGACCGAAGCGAACTCGCTGTCCTTGCGCTCAGCGATGATCTTCTCTATCGTCTTGAGGGCCAACCCCTTGATCGAGGTCAAACCGACGCGGATGTTCGGCCCTTCGACCTCGAAGAGATGGCCGCTCCGGTTGATATCGGGTCCCAAAAAGTTGATGCCGCGGCGCTTGGCCTCTTCGATGTACTCGCTCAGCATGTAGTACCCGCCGCCGGCATTGAGCACGGCCGCCAGATACGGCACGGTGTGATGGACCTTGAGGTAGACGGCCTGGTAGGCCATGNNGCCCTCCTCCGGCGGCATCCCGGCCGCCCGCTCCGCCACCTGCATCACTTGCTCCTCGTAAAGGAGGAGGCCGCCGGTCTCGGGGAGGATCTTCTCGAGGAGGGGCTCCCGGAAGGCCTGCCTCTTCTCCCGGGCGCGGAGCAGCGCCTCCTTCATTCCGCTTTCGGTCGGCCCGGGCCGGATAAGGGNNGGAGGTTCATCATGGCCGGGCTCTCCACCTGGAAGCAGCCGATGGTCTGGGCCGTCTGGAGCAGCTTGTAGGTCTTGGCGTCATCCGGCGGAATGCTCCGGAGGTTGAGCCTCTCCCTGGTCTCGGAGATGGCCGCCAGCCCCCGCACCGAGAGCAGGTCGAGCTTGATGAGCTTCAGGTCCTCGACCGCGTCCCGGTCGAAGTGGCTCATGATGAACCCCTTGGCCGACTCCGCGAGGGGCAGGTATCGGTTCGCCGCAGCGGGCGTGAGGATGACGCCGCCGACGTGGAGCGAGATATCGGCGTAGACTCCGCCGAGCTCCGAGGCCATCTTCCAGATTTCGAGGTGGCCGGGGGCCGGCTTATCGCGCCTCAAAAAATCGGGCTCGGCGAAATACGGGATCCGGTTGCTCAGCGACCGCGCCTCCTCCGGCGGGAGGCCGAAGGCCCGGGCCGTCTCGTAGAGGGCGGAGCGGGCCCGGTAGTTCTTCAGGCTGCAGACAAAGGCGCCTCCCGTTTTTTCTCCTCGGCCGTATTTCTTCAGGACATAGTTGAGGACCTCGTCGCGCCGGCGGGAGTCGAAGTCGAGGTCGATGTCCGGCGGGTCGTTCCGGCCGCTGTTGAGAAAGCGCTCGAAGTAGAGGTCGAACTCGATCGGACTGACGTGGGAGATGCCGAGGAGATAGGCCAGGTAGGACGATGCGCCCGAGCCTTTGAGGTTGTGGAGGATGCGGTGTTTGCGGGCGAATTCGATGACGTCATGAACGATGAGAAAATAGGGCGCAAACCCGGATTCCTCGATGACCTCGAGTTCGCGCCGGGCCCGCTGCCTCTCGCGCCAGCTCAAATCCTTGGCGCTGCGGAGCCGCTCCATGACGAGATCGAGCAGCGTCGTCGGAAAAAGGTCCGGGGGAAGGGGCGGAACGATGCCCTCGAAGACGAAGCGGCATTTCTCGGCAACTTCGGACGTCCGCCGGAAGGCTTCCTGGGCGGCGGAGCCGAATCTCTTCAGGGCCAGCGTTTCCTGGTCCGGGCCGAAGAGGGCCGTCTTCTCCGCCAGTTTGTCCTTCTCCGGCGGATAGGGAACTTTCTTGGTGATGGCGTGGAGGAGGATGAGGCGCTCCGGGCTCTGGATGAACTTGACGGGGTTGGCCCAGACAACCGGGAGGTTGTATGCCCCAGCCCACTCCGCCGCTCTCTCGAAGTTCGAGAAGTCACAGCCCAGATAAAAATCTTCCCGGCTTCCATCCCTGGCAAAAGGTTTGAGCCATGAGGCCAAATCGATATCCTCGGCCTTGGGAATGTATACGGTGACAAGCCCGTTCGGCGCCAACCGAACCGTTCGCTCATCCGTTCCTCCTCTTCCCTCCGCCAATAAACCGCCTTCAGCTCCCGCACCGGCCCTCCCTACAGGCTTTGCGCCTCCCCAGCCCGCAACCCTTTTCCCATCTTCTTCTGCCGGCCGCCTCCCCTTTTGATTGAAGATCTCCATCAAGTTCCAGTAGCCCTCCCGGCTCTTGACGAGAAAGACGAACGTCCGGCCGTCGACCTCGAGCTCGCAGCCGAAAAGAGGCCGGAACCCCCGCGCCTCGGCCGCCCTCTTCCACTTCGCCCAGCCGTAGAAGTTCTCGATGTCAGTGAGGGCCGCGGCCCCCATCCCCTTCCGCGCAACCCACGCCGATGCCTCCTCCAGCGTGGCACTCCCTTTGCCGCGGCTGTAAACGGAGTGGATGCGGAGCGGGGTGAACATGATCGGTCACTTCGTCAGAGAGGCGGTCTTGAGGACGAACCCGCGTCTCCGCTCGAACGCGTAGACGGCGTCGAGCATCCTCTCCCGGACCGTCAGGAGCGAGCCGAACCCGTACTTCTCCCGCACCCGGTCGACGGCCGCACCCAGCCGCTCTTCCCGGTCCGAGTACGGCTCGAAGAGCGACAGGGACCTCGACCTCACCAGGTCCGAGGCCTTGACGCCGACGAGCCTCAAGGCCAGCCGCGACGAGGCGAAAAGATTGAGGAAAAGGTCCTCGGCCACCCGGTAGATCCCGCCCATCTCCTGGAGGGGCGTGAGGAGCAGGCGCCGTCTGACCTCGGTCTTGAAATCGGAGTAGCGGGCCTTGACCTCGATGACGTGGGCGAAGAGGTGCTCCTGCCGCAGGCCGAGGGTCAGCCGGTCGCAGAGGTAGGCCAGATGAGCGAGGAGCAGGCGCCTGTCCCAGAGGTCCTCGAGGAACGTCGTTTCCCGCGAGACGGACTTGGGGATGGTGGGCGTGAACACGGGCCGGCTGTCGATGCCTCGCGACTGGAGGTAGACCTCCTCGCCTTCGAGGCCGAAGAGGGAGCGCAGGGCCGGCCGCGGCATCCCCCAGAGGTCGCCGATCTTGTGGATGTTGAGCATCCGGAGGACAACCTGGGCCTTGGGCCCGATCCCGGGCAGGCTCTCGATGCCGAGGCCGCGGAGGAACTCCTCCTCACCGCCCTCCTCGACCTCGAAGAACCCGGCGGGCTTAGCCTTCTTGGTGGCCAGCTTGGCCAGGATCTTGTTGGGCGCCATACCGGCCGAGACCTTGAGCCCGGTCTCTTTTTCGATGCGCGCCTTCATCTGCCGGGCGGCTTCGGAGAAGGACGAATAGAGCGGCCGGCAGCGAGTGAAATCGAGGTAGGCCTCGTCGAGCGAGGCCTCTTCGACGTCGGGTGTATACTCATGGAGGATGCGGAAGAACTTCTCGGAGAAGGCCTCGTAAACCTGGTAGTTGCCGCGGATGAAGAGGCCGGTCGGGCAGAGCTGGTAGGCCTTGCGCAGGGGCATACCGGCGTGGATGCCGTAGCGGCGGGCCTCATAGTTGCAGGTCGCGGCCACTCCCCGCTCGTGGGGCAGGCCGCCGACGATGACCGGCTTCCCCTTGAGCGCGGGGTTGAGAAGCTCTTCGACGGCGGCGAAAAAAGCATCGATGTCGATGTGGACGATCGAGCGGCGCTTCATCCCGGCCTCCTCAAGGACGACATTCCTCCCTTGTCATGTGAGCGCAGCAAAACAATCCTCTCAGTACTTCCGCAGCAGGCCAATGACCCTCCCGACGACCCGGAGCTCCTTGACCTCGACCGGCGCGAACTCCGGGTTCTCGGGGACGAGGAGGATCCGGCCGTTGTCCCGGCGAAGCCTCTTCAAAGTCACCGAGCCGTCGTCCAGGCGGGCCACCACCATCTCGCCGGAGCTGGCCGTGTTTGTCCTCTCCAGGAGCACGCGGTCGCCGTCGTCGATGTAGGCGTCCACCATGCTCTTCCCGGCCACCCGGATGCAGAAGATGTTGCCGCGGCGGCGGCCGACCATCCACTCGGGCACATCCACGCTTTCGCCGAGGGAGTCGAAGACTTCCTGCGGCCGGCCGGCCGGGGCGACGCCGACCAGGGGCACTTTGACCTGGACGTCGAGCGGTGTCGGGAATCCAGAGAGGCGCAGCTCCCCTCCCTGGCGGCTGAGGTACCCTTTCCGCTCCAGGCTGAGGATGTGCTTGAAGACGGCCGAAGGGTTGACGATGCCCAGCCGTTTCCCGAGCTCCCGGATGGTCGGAGGGAAGCCGTGCTCGAGGACAAAGTTTTCGATGGCCTGGAGGGCCTTTCTCTGGCGTTTGGTCAGCTCTTTACGCAGCCTGTTTACCATTTTGTTCACCATATATACAATAAGCCGCCGGGAGGCCTTTGTCAAGCGGAAATTTCTGAATGAGGTTCTCTGACAGAAATGGGGGAAGTCTATATCCAGGTCATGAGCCGCGATTTATATTCTCCGAGGATGACTGGAGGGGCAAATTGTTACAAAGAGCCTCGCCAAGCCGGCACAGCCAAAAAGAAAACTCTTATCTTTTTATCCCCTTCTTTTTCTTTTCTATCTCTTGTTGAACGGCATCCAGTTTTCTTATTGTTTCTTTCAGGCTTTCTATTTCTTTTTTTTGATTTTCGATCACTTTGTTCAAGAATTCTCTATTTTTACTTGCGCGTTCGTATTCCTTCTTTAGCAGTGCATAACTCCCTTCCAGCTTCTTATACTCCCGAAGAGAGCTGTCCAGGGTATGCAAAGTCGACTTCCAAGCCACAATCTCATCAATGTCTTTATTATCTGACTCGAGCGCAATGTATTTATCCAAATATTCAACGGCCTGAGAATAATCAGGCGCCGGATTATTATAATGCATATGGGCTAATGCAATATAGAAGAGTGCCCGAGTGCGCACGGACATGCTCTTATGGTTTTGAGAGATTTCCTCAAGTTGCTTGATCTTCTCAGGAAAATCTTTAGGATCAAGCTTGGAAAAATCTTCTCTAAGAACCGGCGGAGCAAGTCCAGGTGCTCTAAACAACGAGCAGCAACCGGCTGACAACAATACTACGATTATGAAAAATAATATAACCTGATGAATTGCCCCTGGCTTCATTTCCCTATTCAAAGTATACCAGCTTTTCGCGTATCAATCCATTCCCCACCAACTTTGTGTGTGGGCGGACGCTCTAAGAGTTGCCTTTCCTGCGGTCGACATAATACAAACTGCCCGGCTTGGATTTGGCATAATTTTTAGTCTCGGCTGCAATTTCTCCGACTTGGACAACGTGTTTCAATTGTCTCTCCTGATTGGTGACAACGCCAATAGATATTGTCATAATGGGAAACTTTTTCTCAACTCCCTTGCGGGTTCTGCGTATTATGAAGCCATTTCTCAAATCCTTGGGATCATAGAATTCTTCAACCGTTTTATCGAATCTATCAACAATGAATCTGCAAATATCCACATAGTGATCGATCGAAGAGATAACCACAAAATCGTCTCCCCCGATGTGACCATAAAACGATTCATCCGTTCCATGCTTCTTGACCGCCTCCTCAATAATGAGTGCGGTATTTTTTATGACTTGATTTCCCCTGGCATATCCATAATTGTCGTTGTAAGCTTTAAAGTTATCCAGGTCAATAAGGCAAAATGCAAATAAGTGGCCGGAATCGATCTGTTTTTTCAATATATTCTCTATCGCTATTCCGCCGGGCAGATGGGTAAGGGGACTGGTATCAAGATACATTTCTTCCAATCGCTTCAACCGTTTGGCCATCTCGGAGAAAGAATGCGAGAGCTCTCCCAACTCATCCTGATTATGGATATCAGGGGCATAATCAAATTTTCCCTTTGAAATTTCTTGGGTGGCATTTTTTAGCCGAATGATCGCACCTGAAATATTTCGAGTAATTGCGAGTGCAGCGCCCAGGCCGATCAATAGGCTGAAGATACAGAACACAAGATATATTCTTGATGATATTGAACCGATGAGTGAAGCCGTCCGCGTTTTTTCATTCAACTCAGAGGAGGTCTGGCCCGATATTTCTCGAATGAGACCAATCAATTCATTTTGCTTTTCCCCTATCCGTTTTTTAGAAACACTCTGGTCAGAGGCGGGCATATCTATGGACCTAAACCAATTTTTAAAGATAGAGTTGTACTCCTTATGAAGAGTAGAAAGCCGATCGATCGCATTTTTGTCCTTTCCAGGCAGACTACTTATGATCCTAAGTTGATTTTGGAATTCCAGCCTCTCACCCTCATAAAGCTCCATATTTTGCCTGCTTTTGAGGATCATATAGCGATCTCCGTGGAGTTCCTGTGAATAAACACTACTAATCATTTTATCCATCGCCAGCAAGAACGGAATATCCCCCTGAACGATACTTTTGTTGATCGCATTTAATCGGCCGAGGCTGGCCAGAGCGTAAGCAGCCATCAGAACAGTCAGAATAAAGAGAGGCAGAAATCCGAGCAGCAATTTATTGGCAATATTAAGCTTAAGATATTTTCTTCTGGTTTTCTCGATTGCGCCGTCAAAATAACGCCTATATGCCATAGCCATATATCCCCAAACTAAACACTCTATTTTGTAATTATGATATTTGCAAAAATGAATGAGGTCAAACGATTTTATTCGAAACAGGACTTCATCTTTCGGTTCCATACTCCAAGCCGAGCGTCAACACCGATTGACGCTTTCTCGCGCGGAACCGCCGTCGAGCGTCATTTTATGGAGCAAGCAAGGCAGCCATCGAAGCGTATACGAGAAGCATTGCCTGGGAGGTCGGCCGTCTCGGGATCACAGTCAATACAGTCGCGCCGGGACCCGTTCAAACCGGCTGGATGAGCGCTGAACTGGTGGACACGGTATTGCCAGATATTCCCCTCGGACGAGTCGGCATCCCCGAAGACATCGCCGACGTCATTGTCTTCCTCGCCTCAGAGCAGGCCC
>DQHV01000199.1 GCA_003524335.1 Candidatus Aminicenantota bacterium
TTCCACGAGTTCGGCCACGCCCTCCACGGCATCCTGACACGGTGCGCCTACGAAAGCCTGTCGGGGACGAACGTGCCCCGCGACTTCGTCGAGCTCGGCTCCCAGATCATGGAGAACTGGGCCGCCGACCCCGAGGTCCTCAGGATGTACGCCCGGCACTACAAGACGGGCGAGCCTATCCCCGACGCGCTGCTCGAGAAGATGCAGAGGAGCAAGTTCTTCAACCAGGGCTTCGAGACGGTCGAGTACCTGGCCGCCTCATTCCTGGACATGGACTGGCACACCCTCACGGAGGCCCGGGAGGCCGACGCCGTCGCGTTCGACGCCGCCGCCATGGCCCGGATCGGCCTCATCCCCGAGATCGTCAGCCGCTATCTCAGCCCCTATTTCACGCACATCTTCAGCGGCGGCTATTCGGCGGGCTACTACAGCTACATCTGGGCCGAGGTCCTGGATGCCGACGCCTTCCAGGCCTTCAAAGAAACGTCCCTCTTCGACCGGGCCACGGCCGAGTCGTTCCGGAGGAACATCCTCGAGCGCGGCGGCACGGAGGAGCCCATGGTCCTCTACAAGCGTTTCCGCGGCCGCGAGCCGAAGATCGAGCCGCTCCTGAAGAAACGGGGCCTGGACTAGGCCCGAACGCATTTCCAGGCTTGACATCCCGGCCGGGCCAATCTAGAATCCTGCTTGAGACGAAGGGGTTCATTTGATTTTCTCTGAATAAACTCGAAAGCTCTGTGGTGAAAGATGGAGGTAAGCATTTGAAATGATTTGTATTTCCAGAATTATACAGCCTGTATAATCATTGTTCGCTGATGAGATGAGAGATGGACAAACCATTTCAACGTAAAGGTGCTGTAAGTAACACCCAAGTCGGGCGTGATTTTGAAACCATAGCTCAGCAGTTCTTTGCCAAACAAGGATTGCACCTGAAGCCCGGCATCGCAGTTCAGATCGGAATTAACGGGCTCAAGTCTCACAACTTCGATCTTGGGAACGAATTGGAAAAAGTTCTAGTGGAGTGCAAAGCACACACATGGACAGAAGGCGGTAATGTTCCAAGCGCTAAACTTACAGTGTGGAATGAAGCGATGTTTTTCTTCCATGCGGCACCATCCAGTTACCGGAAAATCTTGTTTGTCCTCAGGGATTTTAGTCAGAAGAGAAAAGAAACCCTTGGAGAGTACTACATTCGGACAAATCCCCATCTCATTCCGAAGGATGTTGAAGTGTGGGAATTTAATGAAAAGCAGGGCACAGCAATTAAGCTCAGATAGCCAGCGAACAAAGGCATCCAGACGGACGCTGCGGAGCCGCGCCACTGATGCCAGGCGTTAGGTTCCTCGTGGAAGGTCAATGCGAGCACTAGCGCGAACGGTTTCTTTGGTTGCGCTCTGGCTTCTCCGCCGAGAATGGCTGAAGCTCCGGGCTGAACTTATAAGGGAATACCGCTCGCACGTCGATGCAGCCGGCTGCCACCCGACCGCTCTGGCACAGCAGCTGCTCATTTCAGGGGAGGATCATCGTTTTTTCCGTCATGGCGGGATTGACACGATTGCGATTTGTCGCGCGATTTGGCGAGGAATTGTTCTCGGCCGACCTGAAGGGGCGAGCACGATTGAGATGCAGCTGGTTCGCGTCGTCAGTGGAAGGTTCGAGCGAAGTCTACGGCGCAAACTCCGCGAAATGGCTCTCGCGACGCTTGTAGCTCGTGCGATACCGAAGGAGGCTCTCCCCGCGGTCTACCTTCGGATCGGCTATTTCGGATGGCGGATGAACGGGTTCGAGGATGCCTGTCGTCGCCTCGGACTGGGCGCCGCGGCGCTGACACCTGCCCAGACGGCAGGTTTGGTCGCGCGGCTGAAGTATCCACAACCTCGTGCCACTGGACCCGAACGGTGGAATCAGATCAACGCTCGAGCCCAGCACCTGCTTCGACTGCACTCGCTGCACAGGTGCGGCCGTACCTACGCTGGCCTCGCGATCGAGGTGAGGTATGAGACCGTTTGAAGTGTCGCCAGCCCAANNCCGAGGGAATCCCGTATTCCTTCAAAGCTCGGCCCGGCCTCTACGAGTCTCTCCGCCGCTGGCTGGCTCGTCGGCTCGATGTGCATGCGAAAGAAATCACGCTTGTAGGGAGCGGACGTCAGGGGTTCTGCCTGAGCCCGGGCGCGGACCTCCGACGGCCGTTCGGAGAGCACTCCGACCTCGATCTCACGGTTGTCTCCGAATCGCTATTCCAACGGATGCAAGCTGATTTCGTGCGCTGGGAAGGAGACTTCGCCGCTGGAAGCGTCGCTGCGCGGCGCAAGCGTCAGAGGGCGCTCTGGGAGGCAAACAGGAAGTCTGTTCCGCGTGGACTTGCTCGCGGCTTTATCGATCCGCACAAGATACCGATGTTGGACCGCTATCCCGNNTAGGCTCATGAAAAACTAAAAGTCACGCGGGACGCGCCGGCGGTGCGCAAGCTGAGCGTCCGGATTTACCGCGATTGGGATTCCTTCGTACGACAAATGGCGATAAACCTGGAATCTGCGGCAGCGATCGAAGCAGAGAATTGAGTTGGCCAATCGGCGGAACCTAACCGTGCGGTCCAGCGGACGTTAGCAGGAATGAATGATGAAGACACCGGAGCCATACGTGGGCAAGTGGCGGATCACCCATATGGACGAATGGGACCAGGAATTCGTTGATCTCATGGTGCCTGGTCAGGTCACGATCAGGAAAGACGGAACCGGGTCCTTTCAGTTCGGTGCGGTCCAAGGGGAAATGGATTGTAGAATCGATAGAGCTGGCGGTGATCCAATCCTCGTGTTCTCGTGGGATGGATCAGACGAATGTGATCCGGCGTCTGGCCGGGGATGGGTCAAGGTGAACGGAAAGCAGATGGAAGGACATCTTTTCTTTCACCTCGGCGATGATTCGGCTTTCATGGCAAAGAAAACGAAATGATCTGCGAACAAAGAGGTGGAGTTTGCGTTTGGCCCGCCGCGGGCAAAACGAAACTCACCTCTGACGTTAGGCAGTATTTATGCGCGATCGCTCAGTGATGAAAACTTTCAAAGACATCCTCCGGGCGACTATTGGCTGTCTTCTCATTCCCGTATTCCACCTCCCGAGGCTATTCTTCCTCCTCCTGCTCGTCTCATACGCGTACGTCTTCAACCGCCATGACACACTGACTGCCGACCCGAAGGAGCACCTCAAGCGCGCCAAGAAGCTCCTCCGGAGGCAACCAGCTGACATGCTCTACGCAGCCCTTGACGTGCGATTCGCCATCGAGCGAATCGCCCAACGAGAGCTTATCTTTGCGGAGAAGGCGAGCGCTCGTTCTCTTGACGAATACGACCCAGTGAAGAAAGTCAAGGCCCTAAGGAGAGTAGATCCGCAAACAGTCCATCCTCACCGCGTCTTCTTCGTCGACAAGGCGCTCGGCATCCGGCTTGATTGGGGACAGTACAAACCACTCGATCAAAAGAAGGCCGCGTACTACAAAGGGCGACTAGGGGACCTACTACATCCCAAAGACAGCCTAAGGTTGGGGTTATGGGATGATCCCTGGTATCGTGATACGAAGGTGTTCCTCTCTGAAGCCATTGACTATCTGTCGGGGCTTGCTCAAGACAACACGCCCTTCTTCTCCCTCCAAGACCTCGACAATTCGCTGCAGCTGACCCGGCTGGCATGCGGAGAATTGCAGCTTATCTTGCCTGCCAAGTTGCCGTAGAGTGGGTGGGGAAGAGTCTGGGCCGCCGGGCAGCTGAACTCGAGGCCGTTATAAAGCCATGATGAGCGACGGGTTTCATCGGAGCGTCGGATGAAGGCGCCCGTACCAGTTCCTCAGGATCAGCTCGGTTGGCTTCGCGAGATCGCCGCCGCATACTGCGATGCTCGGGAGGCGATACCGTTCGGGCGTTTGATCGGCGAGCCCATCGCGGAAGGGGACCTGTNNCACCTGGCCCCGCGGGTGGCCCTGAGGATTCGCGGTCTGCGTGCATCGCCAAGGAATCTGAAGAAGGCCACGGAAGCTGCCCTGGCCAGCTACGTGGCGAACAAAGAGCGACAGCCCGAAGTGCTCGCTGACCCCCGCCTTGCCTTTGCGTTCTGCTACCTGGCGGGCCATTATGGCCTTGGATTGGTTGAAGCTGGGGATGTTGACCAGCTCATGGAATTCGTAGAGGAGCGTCGCAGCGACCTACTTGCATTGACAAGTNNCTCTGTGCGTTCCACCACAACGAGGGACACGAAGGGGATTGGAAGAATTGCGAGAGGTGCTGGACATCATGCGAGACGGAGATGTACGTCTGGTACGGAACCAACGAGTACAATTTTGAAAAACTTCCCAACCCGCCTGCCTNNCAGCTTCCGATACGTCCATTCGCCGCGGCCGCGAAGAACAGTTAAGGAGATACATGGCAAAGGGCACATCCAAGACGAGGCCGGAGAAAGCCCGTTGCGGCCTGTGCGGCAAAACGGGCAGACTGATCAAGACGGACTGTTGCGGAAACTGGATCTGCGACGACGAGCACAAGTATGTCCTCTTTTCGTTCGCGCGGAACAGTTGCCACCGGAACCACAGCCGGTACACCCTCTGTNNGCGGCGCAAAGGAAATGGACAAGACATTGCGTCGAACCAAGGGCTATACCGTACCGGCGCCCCGCGCGGTGCGTGGCACCGTCCGGTTAGCTTCACGTTCGTCGGAAAGAAATATGAGAAGCAATCCAACAGACCGGATGAAAGACCCCTTCTATGCAGGCTTGCTCTTCCAAATTGAAAACATCATTTATCAAACCGACGATGACGCTAAGACCAAGGGCCTGCAACTGACCGACTCCCAGGTGAAATCCGCACTCATCAAGACACAGAAGAAATTGCAGGGCGGAGAACCGGACATCCCGGAGACGAATGAACGAGAAAGAATACTGGCAGAACTGGTCAATTGTCTGATCCATGCGCCAGACGCCCTCGTGGAACAAACAACCACGGACGATGGCAGGGCAGAGGAAAAACCACTGAACATATCCGATTGGGTCAAAGCTCTTGAGACAGTTGAAGATTCGGTGAAGACCCGAAAGAGCCACATTCCGAGGTCAAGGGACTACTTGGATTTCGTGCATGGATTTATTGGGCAAGCCAAAGGAATGAAGGCGCTCAAGCCGAAAGCGCCGGCAGGGAAGAAATAAAGCGATTGCGCGAGTATCATACGGCGGGCTTCTCCATGAATTGTCCCGAAACGAACTTGTGGAGAACGCTCGAAATGAACGTCTGATAAGGGAGGCCTTCTTTCACCGCCCTTCTTTGAAGCTGCAGGAGATCCTTCTCTGAGATCCGGATGTTGATTCTCTTGTCCTTTCGAAAAGTCGCCCGGGCATACCTTTGGTAACGCTGGGATTCCTTCTCGGAGTCAGGGACTGTCGTCCATTCTCCGCGTTCCACGGAATCAAGAAGCTCTTTTTCGTCCCTATCTTTTTTCACGGCGCTTCTCTCCTAGGTATATCTTCGTCATTTTTCGACTGGGAATGATCGTCTTCAGGAAGATGGTCATTTTATCCTCCACGAAAGGCACAACATAGACATATTCGTCAATGTCCACGATAAAAATCCTCTGACCCGGGTATCTCCTAGGATTCGAATGCTCGATAGTATCCAGCAAGCCGTCTTGGGATATGCTCAAGACGACGTCCTCGAAAGAGACACCCCTATGGGCCTTGAGTTCTTCATTTTTCCGCAAGCTCCAATCGAAGAGCTTCATAATACATATATATGCTATTGTGTGCCTCTTGTCAACACTTCTGCGTCTCCAAATACGCATGTCCTTCGCGAGATCGCCGCCGCGTACTGCGATGCTCAGGAGGCGATACCGCTCGGGCGTTTGATCGGCGAGCCCATCGCGGAAGGGGACCTGTCCCACCTGGCCCCGCGGGTGGCCCTGAAGGTTCGCGGTCTGCGCGCATCGTTGAGGAATCTGAAGAAGGCCGCGGATGGACGGCGCCCTCGTCCTGTGGTATAAAAATCCCAGAGGACGATCGTGAACGGCAACGCGTACGATGAGCTCAAGGCGCGCGGCTTCGTCGCCCAGGTCTCGGACGAGGACGCCGTCCGCAAGATGCTCGGCGCGAACGCCGTCACCTTCTACGTCGGCTTCGACAGTACGGCCACGAGCCTCCACGCCGGGAGCCTCGTCCCCATCATGGCCATGGTCCATCTCCGGCGGGCCGGCCACCGGGCCATCGCCGTCGTCGGCAGCGGGACGACCATGGTCGGCGACCCCAGCGGCAAGTCCGAGATGCGCCAGATGCTCGAGGAGGCGACCATCCGGGCCCAGGGCCAGGCCATCCTCATCCAGCTCGCCCGCTACCTCCACTTCGACGGCGCCCGGGCCATCGCGGTCGACAACGCCGACTGGCTCCTGCCCCTGAAATACATCGAATTCCTCCGCGATATCGGCCGGCATTTCAGCGTCAACCGCATGCTGGCCGCCGAGGCCTATAGGCTGCGCCTGGAAAAGGGATTGTCCTTCATCGAGTTCAACTACCAGCTCCTCCAGGCCTACGACTATCTGACGCTCTACCGGAAGTACGGCTGCACCCTGCAGATGGGCGGCGACGACCAGTGGGGGAACATCCTGGCCGGAGTTGACCTCATCCGCCGGATCGAAGGCGGGGCGGCCGAGGCCCTGACCTTCCCCCTCCTGACGACGGCCTCGGGGGCCAAAATGGGCAAGACCGCCCAGGGCGCCGTCTGGCTNNGATCCGGCGCCTGGAGGCGCTCGAGGGGAGCGGTGTGAACGAGGCCAAGCGCATGCTGGCCTTCGAAGCGACCAAGATCACCCACGGCGAGCTCGAGGCCGAGAAAGCCCGCCAGGCGGCGGCCGCCGCTTTCGGCGGGAAATCGACCGGGGCCGGCGGGGCGAGCGGCGTCACGGGCGACATCACGACCCTGCCGACGACGGCCGTGCCGCGGTCGCGGCTCGAGGCGGGCATCGNNGTGCCGCGGTCGCGGCTCGAAGCAGGCATCTCCCCGGCCGGGCTGTTCGCCGAGGTCGGCCTGACGCCCTCCCGCAAAGAGGCCAAGCGGATGATCGAGCAGGGCGGCCTCTATGTCAACGACGCGCGCATCGATTCCGTCGAGCGCCTCATCACCCTCGCCGACATCGGTCCCGACGGCGGCCTGTTGCTCAAGGCCGGCAAGAAGAAGGTCCATCGCATCGTCCCCGGCTGACGCCCCGGGAGCCGGGTCCTCGCCGATAAACCCTTTGATTTGACCGCGCGACTATGATTAACTAGCGAAATGTTTGCCGCGATCATCAGGAGAGTGCCATGAAATACGCCCTGACAGTGATCCTACTTTCAGCGCTCGTCGTCTCCGGGTGCGCCCCGAAGGCCGAAAAAGTCGCTTTGCAGGAAGGGACCCCGGCTTACGCCCTGGCCCAGGAGCTGGCCAAGATCATGCCCGCCCTCGGCCCGGACCAGACGACCGTCATCGCGGAGGCCAAGGACATCGCCGTCACGGCCGCCGAGGTCCTCCAGACGATGAGGGACAATATGGGCAATCGGACCGATCAGCTCAAGACGGCCGACGCCGGAAAGCTCAAGGAGATCTTTGAGAGGGGCGCGACCCAGATCGCCGAGCGCAAGCTCCTGCTCGCCGCCGCGAAGGCGGCCAAGACGGACGTCCCCTCCGCGGAGCTCGACCAGGCGCTGCAGTCCGAGTACGCCCGGGCCGGCGGCGAAGAGGGCTTTTTGAAGGCCCTGCAGGACGCCGGCGTCTCCATCGATTACGTGAAAAAGAGCGTCGGCGAGACGCTCCTCATCAACAAGTTCCTCGGCGGGATCGCCGAACAGGGGCCGAAGATCACGGAGGAGGACCTCCGGAAGGCCTACAAGGATGAGACGGCGGCCGGCGACAAGACCGCCTCCGTGCGGCATATCCTCCTCCTGACCCAGGGCAAGACCGAGGCCGAGAAAGCCGAGGCCCTGAAGAAGATCGAGGGGATCCTGGCCAAAGCCAAGGCCGGGGAGGACTTCGCCGAGCTGGCCAAGCAGTATTCCGAGGACCCCGGGTCGAAGGACACCGGCGGCCTCTACGAGGACTTCGGCCGGGGCACGATGGTCAAGCCCTTCGAGGACGCGGCCTTCTCCGTCCCCGTGGGCGAGATCAGCGGCGTCGTCGAGACGACCTCCGGCTACCACATCATCAAGGTCGTCGATCGCAAGAAGGAGACCCGGCCGTTCGAGGAGGTCCGCGCCGAGCTCGAAGCGCGCCTCAAGCAGGCCAAGCAGGGAACGGCGGTCCAGGACTACGTCGAGGGGCTCAAGACGAAGGCTAATTTCATGCTGATCGGGCTCTAGGCCCGGTCCGGCCGCCCCTCTCCGGAAGGCCGGCCCAGGGAGAGGAGGAACGCCCGTTTCCCTCACCTCGCAGGGTGGGGCGAAGACCGTGCCGAATCCCCCCAATCGGGGATTGGCGCGAAGGCCCCCGGCCTCCATACTGGAACATGGACGCGCCGGAGGCGTCGGGGCCGACGCTCCCAGCGTCCGAGGAGGCACCATGAAAAGAATAATGTCGGTTCTCCTGATCGCCGCCTTCGCCGGGCTCGCGACCCTGCCCCAGCCCGCGGCCGCGGGCGTTCAGTTCGGGATCAAGGCCGGCGGCAACATGGCCAAGCCGACGGGCGCCGACGCCCGGGATCCGCTGGCGACCCTGCAGTCCCGCGTGGGCTTCATGGGCGGCATCTTCCTATCCGTCGACCTCAGCCGCGTCTTGTCCATCCAGTCCGAGGTCCTGTACACCATGAAGGGCGCCACGTACATCGCCAACGACGATACCTACACCGATAAGCTCTACGCCGATTACATCGAGGTCCCCATGCTCCTCAAGCTGAGGATCCCCACCCCGGTCGTTCAGCCGTTCATCTTCGGCGGCCCGACCGTGGGCTTCAAGCTCCAAGAGAAGCTCATGTCCAACGGCGAGGAGATCCCCCTTACCGAAGCGCTCTTCAAGAACAACGATTACGGCGCCATCTTCGGGGCGGGGCTGAACCTGGGCCGGAACCTCATGCTCGACGTCCGCTACAGCCTGGGTCTGCAGAGGGTCCTGGCCGTCTTCGAGGGCGCGCAGCCCGATTACAAGAACGGCGTCTGGTCGGCGACCATCGGCATCGCTTTCTAAGCGTCCTTCTCTTTCCGGACGATACGGGCGCTTCCGCCGCGCGGAGGCGCTATTCTCAAAAACGATCAGCGAATGTAGAGATAGATGTAGTGGTCCTCGCCGTTCTCGTCCTCGACCGTCTCGGTCCGGACCTCCTTCGATTCCCAGCCGGGGATGGAGTAGTTATGGCAGACGACGCGGCTCTTGGGCCGGAGCTGGGCCTCGAGCAGGGGGCGCATCAGGGCGTTCGATTCGGGCAGGAGGTAGAGCGAGACGACGGTGGCCTCGGAGATGTCGGCCTTGGTGGCGTCCATGGCGACGAACCGGACCTGGCGCTCGACCCCGGCCGCCGCGGCCTTGCGCTCCGATTCCTCGATCATGGCCGGATCGATGTCGATGCCGACGCCGCGGGTCCCGTAGCGGCGCGCCGCTGTGATGACGATGCGGCCGTCGCCGCAGCCGATGTCGTAGAGGACGTCCTTGGCGCCGACCTCGGCCAGCTCGAGCATGCGGTCGACGACCGGCTGGGGCGTCGGCACCCAGGGGGCGAGGTCGACGGCGTCGGCCCGGCCGTGGGAGCCGAGAAAGAGGTCGATCGTCGTCCCCTCGTCGTAGCGGAAGGAGTAGGGACTGCCCGGGTCGAGCGAATAGAGGACGTCCTTCTTGCCCGTCGTGAACTCGATCTCGAGCGTTCCGGCCGTGCGGAATCGGTCGAGGGCCCCGGGTCCGATCTCGCGCGTCTCGACCGCCTCCGGTTTCCCGGCCGGATAGATCCTGTAGGTGATGGCGTGGTCGGTGACGTTGCGGACGGTCGTCTCTTTGAGGCGGAGGGCCGCGGCCGTCTCCGTCGCCGGGGGAGCGGGCGCGGCCTCCCGGCGGGCGCATGAGGCGGAGACGCCGGCGATGACGGCGAGGAGGAGGATGGCGGCGCGGACGCGGTCGGGCGCGTTCTTCATAGGGACACCTCTCAACGGGGCATTTTATCAGAAAAAGGGGGACATATGCGAAATCCGCGGGACACGATCGCTTTTCAGGAGAAAAGCGTCATGTCCCGGATTTCGTGTCCCCGATTTTCTGAGGATCCGGCTGCCGTCTGACTGTGCTATAATGGATGGAGAGAAGAACGGGAGGGCACCATGAGGCATCGGAAAACCATCGTTCTCGGGCTGATCGTCCTTGGGGCCATGGCCGGCGTTCTCAACGCTCTTCCAAAGGACACCTGGTATACCCAGCATTACTTCCTCATGCAGGATTACGAGCGAAAGGCCTACAAGGGCCTGTCCGCCAACGGCCGCCTGGAATTCCAGAAGGTGTACTGGGAGTTCCGCTCCCCGGCCGTCAAAGAGGAGTTCGACCGCCGGATGGCCTATATCCTGCCGACGTTCAAGAACGAGAACTCCGCCCAGCCGTGGAACACGGACCGGGCCCGCATCTACCTCCTCAACGGCCGGCCGGCGG
>DQHV01000099.1 GCA_003524335.1 Candidatus Aminicenantota bacterium
AAAAGGCGCGCCGTAAGCCGGAAGAGGGCCCTCGTCGGGATCATCGTCCTGGCCGTGGCGGCGATTTCGGGCGCGGCGCTATGGCGCCGTTTCGGCAGCCTCCCATCCTATGTCCGGGGGGAAAGCGACCGCGTCTCACCGGTCCTGAAGCCCTCGGGACTTGAGGGCAGGAGCTTCTTCCTGGCGCGCGAGCGCTATCTCCTGCGCCTCGAGCCTGAGAGCCCTTCCTTGCTCTGGAAAATCGATCGCCCTGTGGCCGGCAAGCTCCGGGTCGCGTTCCACGCCGCACTCAAGGGGGGGGCCTCATCCGCCTTCAGCTTCTCCGCCTCGGTGACCGAAAAGAACGGCAGCGTGCGGGAGCTGTTCTCGAACGCGTGGCCCCCCTCGCCGGGGAAGGAGGTCGAGAAGAGGTTCCTGGTGCCGGTCTCAATCGGCGAAGGTTCCGAGATCGAGTTCCGCCTCTCCCCGCCGGCCGCGGCCGATCCGTCCGTCATGGACGCGGGAATCACGATCCCGAGCATAGAAGCGGGGAGCTCCGGCCCTAAGCCCAGCAACGTGTTGATCATCTCTATCGATGCCCTTCGTCAGGACGCTCTGGGGGTTTATCAGACGCTCTCCGGAAATCCCCCGGCGCTGAGCTTCTCGCCGGAGCTCGACCGGTTCTCGGAAGACGCCGTGGTCTTCCTGAACGCCCGGACGACCCAGTCATCGACCTGGCCCGCGCTCTCTTCCCTCCACCTTTCAGCCTACCCGGCAGGCCACGCGGTCACCGAGAACAGGATCTTCCTCGAAGCCCCGGGCGCNNTCCAACGCCTACTCCCTGAACATCCCCGGCTTTGAGAAAAAACGCCGATATTTCGGGGCGGACGACCGCCTGCTCGCCGCCGGCCTCACCAAGATCGCCGCACAAGCCGGGGCGCCGTTCTTCCACTGGTACCACCTCTTCGGATGCCACGACCAGTACTCTCCGCCGGAGTGGGTCATGAAGATAGTTGCGCGGGACGACCCGGGCTATGTCTACGAAAGGATCTCCACGAACGCTATGATGATGGGCAAAGCGCCCTGCGGCCCCAAGGAGGTCGCGGCCGTCCGTCGGCTCTATGGAGGCGCTCTCTTCTACACGGACTCCCTCCTGAAGAAAACCTTCGACGGCCTCAAGCGCCGGGGCCTGTGGGACGACACCCTCGTCATCGTCACGGCCGATCACGGCGAAGAGCTTTATGATCACAACCAGTACTTCCATCACAGCCCGTCTCTCTACGACGGCGCCCTGCGCGTCCCCCTGCTCATCAAGTTCCCCCGCCAGCGCGGCCGCAAGGTGGTCGCCGAGAACGTCTCCCACATCGACCTCCTGCCGACGATCCATCATTATTTTGCCGGACTCCCGAACCCCGGCCGCTATGCCGGGTTGTCGCTCCTCAGCCTTTTGGCCGGGAAGAGCCGCGCCTTCCGTGAGCGCGTCCTGTTCGCCGAAGCCGAAAAGTCCCAGGTCGTGGCCGCCGTCCTCGGGAACCACAAGCTCATCTATAACCCTGCCGGGATTATCCCCAAGACTCCCCTCGGGCATCCCTTCCCGATGGGCCCGATCGAGTTCTATGACCTTGTCAAGGACCCGAAAGAGACCACAAACCTCGCCAGGACCGATCATCCCGTCCTTCGATATTTGCTGGCCGAGACGAGTCGCTACATCCGAGAGGCCATGTCCCCTCGCCGCGGCAGAGAAAAGGGCGGGAACATCGAGCTTTCGGAGCAGGAACGCCGGGAGGCCGACGAGATCCTTCGGAGCCTCGGCTATATCAAATGAACTCCAATGAGGAGGGACTGGCCGGATGAGGACGAAAGCTCTGGGGACCATGGCCATTTGGGCTGCGGCCCTGGTGTTCGGCTTGTCCATGTCCTCCTCCTGCCGCCGGGAAACCAGGGCTCCTCGGGTCTACGTCCTCGGGCTCGACGGCGCGACCTGGGACATCATCGACCCCCTGATCGCGCAGGGGAAACTCCCGGTCTTTAAGGCCCTGAAGGAGGACGGCGCCTGGGCCAGGCTCCGAACCTTCGACCCGACGCTGTCGGCCGTCGTCTGGACAAGCATCGCAACGGGCAAGACCATGATCAAGCACGGCATCGTCGACTGGACCTTCGCCGACAAACATGACCTTCAGGTCCCGTATTCCAGCTCTGAGAAAAGGGTGCCCTCAATCTGGGAGATGATGGACGAGCGCGGCCTGCGGAGCGTCGTCCTCAACTGGTTCGTCACCTATCCGCCCGACGCCGTCTCCGGGGTCGTGGTTTCGGATTCGTTCCCGGCGGCCGTCCTGAGGACCCTGTCGGGCAAGGGTGATCCCGGGGCCCTGGCCGATACGGTTTATCCGCCGGCGGAATTCCACAAGCTCTATGGGATCCTCTCCCGGATGGACGCCGAAGGGGCCCTCAAGTATCCGAGACTGGTCCAGGAAATGGAGATCCCCGACTACGTCGCGGAGTTCAAAGCCCGGTCTTCCGGGGACGTCAAGCGCATCCCTATCCTGAGCGTCTGGCCGTCGTTCCTGGCCTACGACCGGATCCAGGACGCGCTCGTGGACCACTACCTCGAAGAAAACGATTACGATCTCTTCCTGGCCTATTATCGCTTCCCGGACGTCTTCTTACATTTCGCGACGCTGTTCCTGGACAAGGAATATCACGACCGCATCGACGCGTTCGTCGGAGCCCCCGTCGAACCCTCGCCCGAGGTCCTCGACGAGTTCAACCGGAAGATGGCCGAAGTCGCCTGGCCCATCCTGAAGGAAAAGGAAGCGCTCCTTTCGAGGATCGTCCAACGCGTTCGGAAGGAGAAGGCCTATCTGCTGGTGGTCTCCGATCACGGGTTCCAGATGTCCTCTAAGGGATATACCCATTACGGACTTCCGGACGGCACGCCCCCGCCCGACGGCGTCCTGGCCCTGATCGGGCCGGACGTTAAGCCGGGGCTTCGGATCGAGGCCTCTGTTTACGACGTCGCCCCGACGATCCTGTACCTCAAGGGGCTTCCGGTGGGTGCCGACATGGACGGGAAGCCTCTGCTCGAGCCCCTGATGGTCCGCCGGCCCGTCCGGACGGCGCTCTACACCCGGATGAGGCACCAGCCGGCCAAGGAGAATCCGGAGCTCGACAAGAAGAAGATCGAGGAGCTGCGGTCCTTGGGCTATATCAAGTAGCCGTCAGGCCGCCTTTGTCCGCCCCGCGACTAGACTGAAGGACCCCGCTGTCAGATAGGCGATCCCCGCCAGGACGAGGACGACCGTGAAGTCCCAGTTGATGGAGACGATCACGGCCAGTATCGAGCCCAGCACGGTGGCGAACGAGTTGGCTCCCCAGGCCCAGCCGATCATACTCTTGTTCGTTTCTCCAAGCCTGCGTATTCCTTCAGGAAAAAAAGCGCCCATGAAGAAACCCGCCAGCGAAATGAGGACAAAGGATACGGCGAGGCGCAAGGGAAACGGTAAAAAGATGAAACGATCGAGCAGCCAAAAAAGGCCGAATCCGTAAGCCGTCAGCAGGATCGCCAGAAAAAGGGAAAAAACCGTGGCCATGCGCGTCCCCAAAAGCCGGCTGAAACGCTTCGAAAACAAG
>DQHV01000265.1 GCA_003524335.1 Candidatus Aminicenantota bacterium
CCAAAGCCCTTCGCGTGACGTTCGGTCTTCTCGCGGCGGTCCTCATTGGCTCCCTATCGGCGGCCGGCGCGGGCCAGGCTCAAAAACCGGAAGCCCTGGTGGGGACGTGGGACGTCAAGATGGAGGACGGCAGCCGCGAGTTCGTCTTCGAATTCTCGATGAAGGACGGCAAGCTGGCCGGCAAGTTCACCGGGGCCTCGGGGACCTCGGACATGGCCAACCTCACGTTCGAGGAGAACACCGTGAAGTTCTCCGTGACCGTGGGCANNCGGCATGGTCATCAACTTTTCGGCCATCGTGGCCGAGGATAAGCTCTCCGGCATGCTGTCCTTGGAGTACGGCGAGGCCCCGATCACGGGCAGCAAGAGGAAATAGCGGCCTACGCATCGTCGCCGTGCCCCTGGAGGAGCGAACATGAACACCCCGTCGCANNATCGGCCGCTCCGGCCGTGTCCATTACGGTCTCCATGGAACAGCCGACGTCCCATTATTATCACGTCGTCATTCGCGCGGACGGATTGAGAGGAGAGACGCAGGACCTCAAGATGCCCGCTTGGACGCCCGGCTATTATCGGATCATGGACTACGCCAAGTTCGTCAAGGACTTCCGCGCCGAGGACGGGGACGGGCGGGCGCTCGCGTTCGAAAAGACGGCCAAGAACACCTGGCGCGTCCGGACCGGCAAGGCTTCGTCCCTTGTCGTGAGCTACGATGTCTATGCCTTCACCCGCTTCGTCGCCGACAGCTATCTCGGCGACGACGGCGGATTCATCACCCCGAACGGNNCTCGGCGACGACGGCGGGTTCATCACTCCGACCGGCGTCTTCATGCACATCGCTGGCCGCCTGAAGGACCCGGTGACGGTCACCGTCCTGCCCCCTCCTGATTGGAGGCAGGTCTCGACGGGCCTCGATCCCGTCCCGGGCCGGCCAAACACCTTCTCGGCGCCCGATTTCGACACCCTCTACGACTGCCCGATCCTCATCGGCGATCAGGAGATCCTGACCTTCGAGGCCGCCGGACGTCCCCATACCGTGGCGGCCTACGACCTCGGTTCGGTGGACCGGGCGAAGTTCACGGGCGACCTCAAAAAGATCGTCGAGGCCGCGGCGGATCTCATGGGCGAGCTCCCCTATCGCCATTACACCTTCCTCGTCATCGGTCCCGGCGGCGGCGGGCTCGAGCACCTGAACTCGACGGCCGTCACCCTCAATCCGGGATCGCTCGGGACGCCCCGGGGCTACCAGAGCTGGCTGTGTTTCATCGCCCACGAGTATTTCCACCTCTTCAACGTCAAGGCCATCCGGCCCGTCGCCCTCGGCCCCTTCGACTACGACCGCGAGAATTACACGAACATGCTCTGGTTTTCCGAGGGGGTCACGGTCTATTACGAATTCGTGCTCCTCAACCGGGCCGGATTGATGACCCGCGACGAGGTCCTCGAGCGGCTCGGCTCGACCATCGCCGACTACGAGAACGCCCCCGGACGCCTCCATCAATCGGCGACCCTCTCGAGCTTCGACACCTGGACGGGGTTTTTCGGCCGCAGCGAGCACGCGGCCAATACGACCATCTCCTATTACGACATCGGCTGCGGCTTGGGGCTCCTGCTCGACCTCAAGATCCGCGAGGCCTCGAAGGGGCGCTCTTCGCTCGACGACGTCATGCGGACGCTCTATCGGACCTTCTACAAGGACAAGAAACGCGGCTTCACCGACCGCGAGTTCCGCGACGTCTGCGAGCGCGCGGCCGGCGTTTCGCTCGGCGAGATCTTCGACGTCTACGCCACGACCGTCGAGAGGTGGGACTACGCCAAGTACCTGGGCTATGCCGGTCTCGCCATCGACGTCGAGCCGCGCCCCGTGCCGGGCCCTTGGTTCGGCGCCTCGACCCAGGACCAGAACGGGAACATCTTGGTCGCGACCGTCGAGCCGGATTCCCCCGCCTCGCTCGCCGGCCTCTGCGCCCAGGACGAGATCCTGGCCATCGACGGGACGCGCGTCGCCCAGCGGTCGTTCTCGGGAACGCTCAACGCCCACAAGCCGGGGGACAAGGTCAAGGTCCTTTACGCGAGGCGCGGCGGCGTCCGCGAGACCGAGCTCGTGTTTGGAACCAAGATAGAGCGGACGTTCAAGATCACGCCCCTAGCGAACGTGACCGCCCAGCAGAGAGCTCTTTTCGACGCCTGGCTCTTATTTTGACCTTGCTAAAGAGCTATATTCTTTTATAAAATTGGCAAGCCTCAATTAAAGAGGAGGGAAAATCATGAAGCTCTGTTTCTGTCGGTTCTTGTTGGCGGCGGCCGTAGTTGCTTTGGCCATATTTTGGTGGCCGGCCACGTGGGCCAAATGGGTGATCGTTGCCGCAGCCGGGATCCTAGCTATTATGAGCCTTTTTTATCAGACGTGCTGCTGTCGAAGCCTGAAGAAAGCTGAAGCAGGACCCGAGAAAACCTGAGCCTCAGGGTTCCCCCCGCTGAATTCCTCATTCGATAGGGGAGAAATCTATCTCTCGAGGATCTCAAATACCTCCTGGAAGCTGCGAAAAAGGGATAAATCCCCCCGGCCTGACTCGAAGGCCCTCTCGGTGAACCTCCCATAGTACTTGATCCGGCGGGCAAAAATATTTCTCTCGCCGGCGTCGCAGGTGAAAACTTGCGGCGATTTCCACGGTTCTTATCTTTAGAGGAATATATGACGGCTGGGAGTCTGCGCAGGGGGACCCTCTTTCAGACAGGGAATTATGGATGTCACCGAGTTACTCGAAGGAGGTCGCATGTTACGCTTCCATTCGCCGTTCGACGGAAAGAGGTTCATCGGGGACAAGAAGAAGATGATCTTCCACGACTCGCATCATGAATCGATCCCAGGGAGGGTGGGCGGCTGTCAAATCGACCGCATAGCCCCCGAGAATGTAGCAAGGTTCGATCCAGACAGTCCCGCCGAGGCGATCATACAAGGCTTCGCCCCCTGCCTGGACTGCCTGTGGACTGAGTCCAGCGTCCACGAATAAGACGCGGGCCCCGGCAAACGGCCGGGCCCCTTTCCAGTCGGTAATTATCCCCGAAAGGGGGAGAATCTATCCGCAGGAGGGGGAAAATGGCAAAAGCGTTCTCGTTGGCGTCCTGGAATGTCGAGCATTTCAAGAACGACAAGACCAGGATCAAGCGCGTCATCAGCTTCCTGAGGGAGCAAGATCCGGACGTATTCGGCCTGCTCGAGGTCGAGGGCAAGGAAGTCTTCACCGCTCTCGTCGAGGAGATGCCCGACTACCAATTCCACATCACCGAGGGCCCGCAGACCCAAGAGGTGCTCGTGGGTGTGAAGAACGGGCTGACCGCGTTTTTTACGCAGAAGACCGAGTACAAGACGGGCGTCCCCACGCTTCGCCCCGGAGCGCTGCTCACCCTCACGATCGACGGTGAATACTATCCGATCCTTTTCCTCCACACCAAGAGCTCGTCGCTTCCCCTGGGCCTGGGCATACGCGATGACCAATTCAGCCGGGCATTCAAGTTCAAGAAACTCCTGGACAAGACGGCCGGCGGCGCCGGCAAAGCGCACTTCATCTTCCTGGGCGACTTCAACGTCATGGGCATGAAGTACCCCTTCGAGATGGGAATCGACGCGCCGATCGAAGTGCAGAAGCTCGATAAGGACGCCCAGAAGGCGAAGATGCGCCGGCTGATCAAGAACAAGCCCGCGACCTGGTGGAACGGACCGGGGGGGAAATATCCCGAATCAGACCTTGATCAGGTCGTCGTTTCCGATCAGCTGATGGTCAAGAAGATCGGCGACGCCGAAATCGATGTCCGAGGCTGGCCGGCGCTAGGCGCAGACAGCGAAAAGGCCAAGTGGATCAAGGAGTTCTCGGACCATGGGCTTATTTACCTGGAGGTACAGAAAGCATAGGAAGAGCTGAGAATTACTTGGTAATGCACGACAAGGGGGTGTTTCTAATGAAAAGCCGTAGTTATATCCTGCTTTTTTCGACGCTGTGCTTGATGAGCGTTCTGGCCGCCCAGCCGCCGACTACCCGAATAAGGGGCTCGGTCGTGGACGAACAAGGCAGCCCGCTCCCGGGAGTGACCGTTACCCTGCGAGCCACGGGTTTCACCCCTAGAAGCACGCTGACAACTCCAGAGGGGGCCTTCCTATTCACGGCCGTACCCGCCGGAGTCTATTCGATCAGCGCCCAGCTCTCGGGATTCGCGATAAGGGAAATGCGAGACATCAGTGTTACTATAGCCCAGACAGTCAGCCTGAATATCTCTCTGTCATCAGGGTTAGTCCCGCCTCCTCCCCCGCCTCCTACAAAACACCTGCCTGCCCTGGATGCGGCCATAAGCGGACTCCCACTGGGACAGATCATATACAATNNTACAATCCCCCGACCGAGATGATCGAGCAAAAGACAGAGCGGCTTGAAGCTCGGATATCTCAGTCCCTCACTGAGGATCTGAAGTCTGGACTTAGGGGAAGGGGCGTTCCGAATGTCGAGAATATCAGAGTCAGCTCCTCAATGAAGGCCAGCCTGGCTGGGGCGGATTTTGAGATACTCGAGCTGAGCGAGCCGGTCCAACAGGTACCCTCGTCCGGATACACCCAATGGGAATGGGATGTGAAGCCGAACTCGGCGGGAAACAAAGTACTTCATTTATCAGTCTCAGCGGTATTCGACACAGACTACGGCGAGAAAAGGAAAAGCTTCCCTGTTATGGATAAGCAGATCTATGTGAAGGTGGACAAGAGACTCCACCCCTTTAACTGGGAAATGGCCTTGAAGTATGCCGGGGNNCAAGGGCCTGAAGGCAGTGAAGAAGAAAAAAAACCAAAAGGAAGGCTCGACTAGGGACGCAACTCTTTTCTAAGAAGGAAAAGCCGGCTTGCTCTAGGCTGCAATATTAGCATCAATAACGAGAGAATAATCGAGGTAACGAGAAGCCTATAGAAAGGGGGAAACGTGAATCATGAATTGAGCCCTTCAGACTTAACATTCTTGCTGGATGAATGTAAGCGGTGCTTCTATCTGAAAATGAAGCACAATATTACACCACCGTCTATCCCACTTCCCAGCATCTTCAGCAAGATCGCCGGATTACTCAAAACCCACTATAGTGGGAAACGGACAGAGACACTGCACCCGTCACTCCCCCCAGGCGTGGTTAGTTATGGAGAAAGATGGGTTCAATCCCAGGTAATTTCGATTCCCGGTCATGCAGATACGTGCTATATCAAGGGAAGATTCGACGTAGTGGTTGAATTCGACGATAAAACATATGGCGTAATCGATTATAAAACCGGGAATCCTGAAGGCAAGTATACACAATTTTACGGGCGCCAATTGCACGGATATGCTTATGCCCTGGAACATCCAGCAGCCGGAGCCCTAAGTCTTTCTCCGGTGAGCAAACTTGCCCTCCTTTACTTCCATCCGACAGCTGTAAGCCAGAACAAGAAGGACTGGTTATCGTTCGATTCGGAAATCGTTCCGATNNAAGATTGCTAAGAACGAAGATGAATATCTGGGCTTTATCGGCCAGGTACTTGAAATTTTGGAGTCTCCCGAGCCGCCGGCACATGGTTCAGAATGTAAATGGTGCGCCTATTCAAGAAAATTCGGAGAGGCGCTCAAAAGCGCTTAACCTGGATTCGATGGTGGATCGTAAATTCGCGCCTCAGAGAGAGAGACGAATAACGGAGGCAAAAGATTTAAAAGGATAGTACAGTCATGAAAAAATGGATATTCTTGTTTACGGCCATTTTGGCAATCACCGCGTTGCCCGTCATATTATCTCCAACAAGAAAGCCTACTCTTATTCTCCAAGCGGCGGGCATTTTTATTAGCTCAATCATCGCAATTAGCGCGATCTGGGGAGAGCATATTCGATCGAGTTTTGCTGGCCCCAAGTTGATATTAACGTTGGATAAGCCTGAAGGGGACCTAACCAAATTCACAGGCGGAAAAGACATCAGATATTACCATCTAAAATTGGCAAATAAACGCGCGGGAGCTATAGCAGTAAACGCCCGTGTCCTCATCATCTCTATCCAGCGCCAAACAGAGGGCACCTGGGAAGAAAAACAAAGTGTCTACGGAGTCCAACTTCCTTGGGTATTCTCGGATTCCCAAAAAAAGAATGTAGGTCCTGAAGCAATGTGCGATCTCGCTTCAATCGTTGATGGGGGAGATTTCACACTCGCATCGTATATCATGCCAAATCGTACTGATCCGTTTATCAGGCCTAATCAGAAGGTGCGGCTTGAGACAATAGCCGTGGCCGAGAATGCAAAATCAAATATCCTCAGCCTTGTNNAAGGAAATGAAGAACCATGTTAAAGTTCATGAGTCCTTGGGGACAGGAGGGAGAAGAAGTCACTATTCAGACAGAGCCCACCTTGAAGAAGGATATGTCCCCGCCAAGGGGGCGAAATCCAGGCCTTTGACCTATCATCAGAATGTGCTATAAGCAAAGTCAAGAGAAATCCGATGCCGGCCAGGATAGAGGCACTTATTAAGCCGGAACTCTTGGTATGGGCTCGTATTGATGCGGGCTACAGCTTTGAGACAGCTGCGGCAAAACTTAAGATTAAGATAGATAAGCTCGAAAAGTGGGAAAAGGGCGAACTGCGTCCCACCATAGGCCAACTAAGGAAGATCGCAACTCTTTATAAGCGACCGCTATCCGTATTTTACCTACCTCGGCCTCCAAAAACATTTCAGCCTCTGAAAGACTTCCGCCGCTTTCCAGATCAAAAAGAGATTCCTTTCANNCTTAAGCTAAATACGAGTCAAGGGCCCGAACTAATAGCCAAGGACTTACGTCGACAATTAAAGGTCGGTAGCGACGACCAATTTGGCTGGCCTGGTTATCACGCGGCCTTCAACGCTTGGAAGCGAATCGTAGAAGCCCACGGCATTTTGGTATTCCAGGCGCCCCATATTTCGCCGGCAGAAATGCGGGGATTTTCCATTTCTCAAAAGCCATTCNNTATTGTATTAAACACAAGTGACTGGATTGGTGCGCGGATTTTTTCGTTATTACATGAGTTTATTCATATCCTCAGGAATGAAGAAAGCCTTTGCGATTTCTCAGATGTGGAAAACCGATC
>DQHV01000153.1:0-5660 GCA_003524335.1 Candidatus Aminicenantota bacterium
GCCGCCGGGGGAGGAGCAGGGATGACTTCTACCCTCGCCGTCGTCATCGTGGGCGTGGACGGCTGGAAGGAGTACACCCTCCCGGCGATCCAGTCGATTCTGGTGTATGAACCAGACATGCCGATTGTCTTGGTGGACGCGGGTTCGAAGTCTCCCTACTACAGAAAGCCCGACTATCCCGAGGGCATCCGCTGTTTGCTGATCGACCCCAGCTTCTCGTATGCCGGAGCGATCAACGCGGGGTTGGCTGAGGCCGACGCCGNNCATCCGGGCCCGGGCGCTTGGCTTCTCAGTCGTGCCGAGGAAGATGCCTTTCAGCCACCTATGGGGTCGCACGCGCTGGGGCCTGCCTGGTTATAACGAGGCCAGAGATAGGAACCAAAAGAAGGTCTCGGCCAAGCATGGGATTTCGATTGGAGAAAGCTGGATGTGGAGGGTGAGCGAGGCATGAAGAAGCACACAGAGAAACCGCCCAGCCCCAAGCCATTCATCCTTCACAAAGGGCCTAGTGCAATGTTCGCCGCTCTCCTTTTTTTCGTTGTAATGATGATCTTGTCCTTGGCGCTCTGGGTCATCTTCATCAAATGGGCGGTTGCTCTGTGAACCACGTCGGCATCATCCCCGCCGGCGGCCGGGCGCAACGCTTCAACGGCGTGTTGAAGGAGCTGCTGCCGGTCGGCGAGGAGTCTCTCATGCGGAGGACCGTTGGTGTCCTTCGTGCTGGCGCGGCAAGGTCGATTGTCGTGCTGTCGGCACCAGATAAGGTTGCGGCCCACATGAGAGGCCTTGAGGGGATGCACGGTATCTACTTCATGCAGTCGGACGAAATTCTGTTCAAGAGCATCCTGGCGGCCTGCGAGATCCCGGCATCCTGGTACCTATTCGCTATGCCGGACACCTTCTTGCCGGAGGATGCTTTCTATCGGAAGCTCGAGGGTGATTTCGTCTTGGGCCTTTTCAAGACCGATAAGCCAGAGCGGTTCGGTGTATGGGGTGGCATTAGCATCCGCGACAAGGACGAATCATTCAAGGGAACGACACAGTGGGCTTGGGGTGTGGCGGCATGGTCTCGGAGAGTCGTTGACTTCTGGCGCGCACGTGCGGATCGAATTCGTGATCATACGCAAGCCTTTACCTTGGCGCAGGGGCATTTCGGTTGGCACACCTTCGAGCTTCCCTACTATTACGACATCGCATCTTGGCGCGAGTATGAAGCCCTGGTGAAAGATGTTCTCCCCCTTCATCGCTGATCATGGGATAGATCGTCTGCGCTTCCGGTTCGCCACAGAGGAGGCGAAACAGTGGTACCTGCCGATCAAGCCCTATGCGCGGCTGGAGTATGAATGGGTCCTGCAGAACGTGGACTTGACCGGCCGGGCGATTGACGGGGGAGCGCATCATGGTCACTACTCCGTGGTCTTGGCTCACGGAGGCGCACACGTGACTGCAGTAGATCCGCATCCCGACAACCTAACGGCGCTGGCGTTGAATATGGAACTCAATGGTGTTGAGAACTTCGCGGCCTTGCAAGTTGCCGTCTGGAAGGACAACGAGAAGGTCTGGTTCAGCGGCGAGGCGAACGGGATGGTGGGCGGCTTCACCGGCTACCGTGTTGATGGCATGAAGCTGAACTTGATTGACCCAGACGCGGATGTAGTTAAGCTCGACATTGAGGGCGCCGAATACGTTGTCGTACCGGCTTGCCTTGACGATATGCAGTCCCATACCTGGATCGTGGAGTGTCACCTGTCAAGTTGGAGAGGCCACAACTGGCCGGAGTGCAACCCGGACGACCTGGCGCGGCTGTTCCGGGACCACGGGTTCAGCTTAGATGTTGTTGACCGAGATCGAATGGCCGTTGTCCTGTATGTCATGGGGACTGAGTGGCATACTCATGGAACGTTGATTGCGAGGAGGCCATGAAAACGAGACGAGACCCGAAGGTCTCATCTCCCATGCCGCGCCTCGCCCGGCCTTGCCACACCCATCCTCGCCAGGCCCGGCCAAGCCCCAGTGGAGACATTCTACCATGAAGCACCTCCGAGACACGCACAAGGGCGAGACGTGCCTAGTGGTGGGGAATGGCCCGAGCCTGAAGAAGATCCCCAAGGACTTCTTGAAGAAGTATCCCACCTTCGGGACCAATCGCTGCTACCTGTGGTTCACNNAACTACCTGCATTTCCTTCCCACCTACTACGTTGCCATCAATCCGCTTATCGTTGAGCAATGGCTGGGCGACATCATGCAGCTCGACGTGGACGCGATGTTCCTCCCGGCCAGTCTTCAGATCGCTGGTGGGAGCGCGCACTACCTCAAGAGCATCTATGGCCCGCCCTTCTTCTCGAAGGACATCACAGAGGGAATTCATGAAGGATTTACTGTCACCTACGTCTGCCTCCAGATCGCCTACTTNNTGGAACCTGCCCGACTTGGAGATGAGCGAAGTGTCCTACCGCCTGGCGCGGGAGGCGTATGAGGCCGATGGGCGCCGGATCGTGAACCTGACGCCGGGCACCGCGTTGGACGTGTTCCCCAAAGACAAGTGGAGGAAGTGGGCATGAAGCAGGTCTTTGAGATCGAATGGGACAGAGGAAGTATCACGGCCGAGTTGATTCAGGGGCTTCTGTGGGACTATCTGAATAGATTCGGGGGAATGGCCGTATCCCTGCGGATTCGCGAAAAGCTCGTGGGCGCTCCGCCGCGTCCTGAACCCAATCCAGCAGACGAAGCCCCCCCCCAGAGCTACTAGGATGAGAGCCGCGGCCATCGTCAGCGCCTATTTCGCAGAGAAGTACCTTGAGGGCCGCCTTGAGAACCTGCTGACCCAGACGGAGAGGCCAAGGATCGTTGTCGTGGCCCTGCAGAACTCGCCCGAGCAGGCGATCGCGGCCCGCCTACTGGAGGCGAAGCACGATTCTCTGCTGATGACGGACAAGATGGTGAGTATCTACCATGCCTGGAACATCGGCATTCGGGCGGCCGGGACTGAGCTCGTGACCAATGCTAATGCGGATGACCGATTGAAGCAGGATGGGATCGAGACGCTAGTCAAGGCCCTGGACGGCGATCGTGACGCGGCGCTGGCCTACCCGGATGTCGATGTCGTGAAGTCCTTAGATGGCGGATTCGATGACGCCAAGCGGATAGGAGGCTTCCGCTTCGCAGAGGGCGGCTTCCATGAGCTGATGGGGCTGTGCTTCGTCGGCCCTATGCCAATGTGGAGAACCTCGTTGCACCAGAAGCATGGCTGGTTCGATTCCAATATGCAGGTAGCCGGTGACTACGAGTTTTGGATCCGCATCGCTAAGGCCGGGGAGAGGCTGCTGCATGTGCGGGAAGTGCTGGGCATCTATCTTGACCGTGCAGACAGTGCAGAGCATCGCAATCCACGGATGACAGCGGAAGAGACCCTCGAAGCACGGCGAAGGTATGCTGAGAAGAGGCAGACCACATACGCCAAGATTGGAGCATAGGAAATGGCGAAGTTCGAAATGCACGAGAAGGTCAAGGACATTGTGAGTGGGGCTGTCGGGATCATCGTCGGCCGGACGGAATGGGACAACGGGTGCATCCGCTACGTCATCCAGCAGACAATCGGCAAGGACGGGAAAGTCCCGGACACGATCAACGGCGATGAGCAGAATTTGGCCTCGATGGACAAGACGAAGGCCCGCAAACCCGCGGGGCGAACTGGTGGGCCGCCTGTTTATGGCGACCCGAAGCGATAAGGAGCCTGACATGTCTGGATTACTGCAGCTCGGATTGATCTTTGGTGGGCCCGTCTTCGTGTTCGCCACCAAGAACAAGCGGTGGTGGATTCTGACCATCGTCGGCTTGCTCTGGACGGTGGCGGACATCTTCCTGATCGCGCTCTCGCAGATGTAAGGATGGCCAGAAGACAATCTCTCCCCCTGAGCCCACGAGAGGAGGAGATCATGCGTCTCATTGCTGATGGTCTGATCACGAAAGAGATCGCAGCGAGGTTGGGAATCGCGTACGAAACGGTTCGGACCCACCGCAATAACGCCTTTGCTAAGTTGGGATGTAACACGGCTGGCGGTTCTGTCGCACGGTGGCTGGGATGGCGATCTCAGGAATGAGCGACCAGACCCCCGAAGAGCGCGCCGCGCTTGTCACCTGGCACTTGTCGCACGGCGACGCGTTCAAGACGGCGGAGGTATGTCGGATGACGGGCCTCACTCGCCAGGGGGCCTACCGGCTTATGTGCAAGGTGTCCAGGGTCGTCCCGATCTTCCAGGACGAGAAAGGCCTCTGGCAAGTCTTGTTCGCGCAAGAGGCGACTTCTGTGGTAGACTGATTGTGTCTAGGCCGCGGGGGTTTTCCGTTTCCCTTCAAAGAGCCGTCCATCTGTTGCGCCCCCGAGGCCTCGACACCGAAGGGAAACGACAGGTGGGCGGCTTTGTTCGTGGGGCCTGGCGGGGCCGGGAGTGGCTAGGAGTGGCCGGGTCTGGAGGGGCAAGGCGGGGCGAGGCAATGTCGGGCTCGGCGTGGATAGGCGCGGACAGGCATGGAGCGGTAAGGCATGGGTGACTACTCAGATTACATAGCCTCTCCCGAGTGGGCGCGCCTCAGGAAGCGCGCTCTCGCCCGCGACATCACCTGCCGCACCTGCGACGCCACCGAGAATCTGGAGGTGCATCACCGAACATACGACCGACTAGGACACGAGGACCTCGACGATCTAATCACGCTGTGCCAAGACTGTCACGAGGCCATCACCTCCTCCATTCGCGGGCGGCGCTACCAAGGCCGCGAGATGCGACCGGATGAAGTGCGGCGGCTGACACCGGGGCACACACCAGGAGATCACAATGCCTTACAAGTCCTTGAAGTTCAAGATTACCGGCGTGTCACCCCTCATCTGTCACAACGGGCAGACGGCGGACCCGCTGAACAAGTTCGCCAAGGAGATGAAGANNGAAGAAGATTTCGGGCAAGCGCGACAAGACGGATGCTGACTACGAGGAGCTGGCGCGGATCGAATGGATGGCCGGCCTATACGTCAAGGATGGCGTGCCGGTTATCCCAGGGACCGTGATCGAGGCCGCGCTGGCCGTTGGCGCACGCAAGACCAAGAAGGGGAAGCAGGTCCAAGCGGGCCTCTATTGCCCAGACGATTACCCGATCATCTATACAGGCCCCGCGGGGATCGACGAGCTGTGGGCATCGAACGGGGAATTCAAGTTGACGGTCGGCGTGCGTGTGCAACGCAACCGCGTCATGCGGACGCGGCCCATCTTCCGCGAGTGGGCCTGCGAGTTCGAGGTGTTGTACGACCCCGGCCAGTTGAACGAGGCCGAGATTCGTGACATCGTGAAGCAGACGGGCGAGGTCGTTGGCCTTTGCCNNCCTTTGCGACTGGCGCCCGAAGTTCGGGAGGTACACGCTGAATTGAGGCGCGGTAAGGTTGGCTCTGGCCGGGCGCGGCTCGGTGTGGTAGGGCTCGGTTTGGAATGGAGCGGCAAGGACCGGTAGAGATGGGCAAGGACCGGCGTGGCAAGGTCGGGACAGGCGCGGATGGGACGGGAGTGGTTTGGCTAGGTATGGGTAAGTAGTTCGCGTCAATCATAAGGGATGGCGGGTGTGCTACCCTGAGGACCGTAGAGATACGGTCCTTTTCGTTTGCCTGTTCGCAGAA
>DQHV01000153.1:5741-6603 GCA_003524335.1 Candidatus Aminicenantota bacterium
GACTGGCGCGGTGAGTTGAGTCGCTTGGGGGCATCGCCTTCTGAGATCTTCGAAGAGATGGTGAGATCGGCCGCGGCGAAATTGCCGGATGGAGACTAGCCTTCGAATTTCGCCTGCTGCTCAAGAGGCGATGGTTGCCGAGGCAATTCAAGAGGCCATTCGGCGCCGAGGGGCAGAAAGAGACAGAAAGAATGATCCCTGGCTGAAGGTGGCCAGGAAGAATCAGTTGCCGCCGAAGGGAGATTGGACGATCTGGCTTCTCTTGGCGGGGCGCGGGTTCGGAAAAACGAGAACGGGATCAGAGACCACACGTCGGCGCGTGATGGCGGGAAAGGCGGCAAGGCTTGGGTTTGTTGGGCCAACGGCTGCGGATGTCCGTGACATCATGGTGGAGGGGCCTTCGGGCATCCTGGCTGTCTCGCCGGATAGCTGGCGCCCGCATTATGAACCTTCGAAGAGACGCCTTACGTGGCCGAATGGCGCGGTGGCGACGCTCTTCTCGTCGGATGAGCNNGAAGTCGCCTCGTGGAGATACCCCGAGGCGTATGACATGATGATGCTCGGCCTCCGGGTTGGGGAGAAGCCTCAAGCCGTCCTCACCTCCACGCCTAAGCCCATCCCTCTCATTCGTGATCTGGTGAAGCGCGATGGGCAGGATGTCGTAGTCACCAAGGGTACAACCTACGAGAACCTAGAGAACTTGGCCCCAGCATTCAAGACCGAGATCATCCGGCGCTATGAGGGTACGCGTCTCGGACGACAAGAGCTGAATGCCGAGATCCTTGATGATGTTCCCGGGGCGCTGTGGACGCGTGGCCTGTTAGAGGAATGCCGAGTGAGGGAATGCCCACCGCTGAAGGTG
>DQHV01000149.1:0-237 GCA_003524335.1 Candidatus Aminicenantota bacterium
TTGCTCTTCCGGGGTCAGGGCGACGGTGTCGATCTTTTGGACATCACACCCTAGGTTCTCAAGGAGGGGGAGGAGGCCTCCTTCGGCCATATATTTCGGTCCATCCGAGTCGTTCTGCACGACGGCCACCTTAAGCTTAGCCTGTGATCCCAGCGGAGCCACAGAGGAGGCAAGGAGCGGAAAGGCGAGCGCCGAAACAGCGAGAAGTCCGGCATACACAGCGAAATGATTCATTTT
>DQHV01000149.1:333-6510 GCA_003524335.1 Candidatus Aminicenantota bacterium
AGCAGTTTGCTCGGGATGCCGCGCCGCTGCAAGGCGTTGAAGGTCCCCATCCCCTGCGACTCCACGATCCGGAAGTCCTGGCCGCCGTGGACGACAAGCATCGGGGTCTTCCAGTTCTTGACGAAGTTCACCGGGTTGTGCTTTTCATAACCTTGAGGGTTGTCCCAGGGAGTCCCCATGTGGTCCCACTCCGGGAACCAGAGTTCTTCGGTCTCAAAGTAGGCAGCCCGCTCGTCGATGTTGCCATCATGCGCGATAAGGCACTTGAAGCGGTCCGGCCAGTTGCCCTCGATCCAGTTGATCATGTAGGCGCCGAATGAAGCTCCCAGAGCCCCGACCCGCGTGCCCTCCATCCATGGGTATTTCGTCAGCGCCGCGGCCAGCCCCTTCTTTAAGTCCTCGAGGGGCTTCCCGCCCCAGTCGCCGCGGATGGAATCGCAGAAAGCCTGGCCGTAGCCTGTGGAGCCGTGAAAATCGATCATGACGGCCGCATACCCGGCTCCGGCGTAGGCCTGGGGGTTCCAGCGGTAGTGGAAATCATTCCCGAATGAGCCCTGAGGGCCGCCGTGTATGAGGAAGGCCACCGGGTATTTCTTGGCCGGGTCGAAATCGACCGGTTTGACAATATAGCCATATACAGTCTCGTTGTTCCACCCTTTGAAGCTGAACTGCTCGTAATCGCCCATCCGGGCGGCTGCGACCTTGGCCGCGTTGATCCCCGTGATCGCAGTTTCCCCGCCGCCGGGCTTGATTGAATAGATCTCCACCGGCGATTTCAAGCTATGCCGCTCGTATACGATGCCCCCTTCCGCCGGAGCGAAACCGTTGACGGTGCCCTGATCAACAAGCGTATCCGCCTTCCCGGTCGTGACATCAACGGCGAAGAGGGAGGTCTGACCCTTATTGGGCGCCGTGGCCAGAATTTTTTGCCCGTCCGGAGTCCAGCAGAGCGAAGCCACCGAATAATCCCAGGCTTCGGTCAGGACGCGTTCCCGTCCCTCGGACCAAGGTTTGAGCACGACCCGGAAGCGGTCGGCTTCGTAGCGCGGGCGGGCCATGGCCAGGTAGGCCAGGGTTTTTCCATCCGGAGAGAAAACGGGCGTTGTATCCCAGGCTTGGTTTGCCTCGGTCAGGCAGCGGGGGGCCGCCGACCCGTCGACCGGGACATAATAAAGGTCAAAATCGGTGGACCAGGCTTCCTCTCGGCCCACGTCGCGGGCGGTAAAGACAAGGCCCTTCCCGTCCGGAGTGAAGGCTATCTCCTCGGGACCGCCAAAGGGCTTGCTGGGCGAGTCGGCATCCATGGCCGGCATCAAGTCCTTGGCTTCGCCCCCCTTTTTGGGCACAACGAAGACGTGGGACCGCCGCCCGTCGCTCCAGGTATCCCAATGCCGGACGAAAAGCTTCTCATAGAGGCGGCCCGTGGCCTTCCGCTTGTCGGTCGCCTCGAGCTTCTCGGCCGTTTTTTCCGCATCCTGCCCGGCAAAGACTTCCATGGTGACAGCCAGGTATTCGCCGGCCGGAGAGACAACGAGGTTCCCGATGTCAAGGGGCAGCCTGGTCACCTGCTCGGCCTCTCCCCCATCGATTTTAATCCGCCAGACCTGGGACGAGCCGGACCGCGTGGACAGGAAAAAAACGCACTTTCCGCAGGGCGACCAGCGGGCGTTGAAGTCGGCGGCCGGGTGTGAAGTCAGGCGGCGGAGCCCTTTTCCGTCGGTGCCGATGAGCCAGATGTCCGTCCGGCCGCGGTTGGCCTCGAGATCTGTTTCCCGAACGTTGAATAGAATCCAGTCCCCGTCCGGAGACACGCGCGAGTCGGAGATCCGGTCCATGGCCAGCATGTCATGGATTGTAAGGGGATGAGTCGACTCTGCCCGGGTCTGGGTTTGAGGGTACAGCAGGCCGGCTGCAAAAAAAGCTCCCGAAGCCAAAAACGCCAGAGCGACGAAGACAAATGAAGCACGACGCATGATATCACCTCCCGAACTTAACAAAACGCTTATAACACACCGCGCAATACCTCGTCAAAAACCCAGGAAATCTCGCCCGTGCAGGAGGCCTCAGGGCCGGAAGACTTTGAGGTCCACCTCTTTGATTATCCGGTAGTGCCGGTCGTTGGCGGTGACGAGTGTTTCCCCGTGAACGATGGCCGTGGACACGATCAGGGCATCGCTGAAAGTCAGGCTCCCCGCCAGGAAGTGCCTTTCGACATAGAAAACGGCCTTGGTCGAGATTTCCTCGCTGATGTAGAGGATCCTGGCATTCCAAGAACGGAAGGTTTTTCTGAGGAGCCGGAGCTCCTGCTTGTTTCTCATGCCCTGGAGAAGCTCCGCGTATGTCACGACGGAGAGAGCAAACCCATCCTCCCTTTCCAGAGCGGCTTTCGCCCGTGGATTACCCCGCATGTGCCAGATAAGAATATCCGTGTCGACGATCATCCGAAACGGCCCCGCCGCGCCTCCCGAACGAACCGCTCCACATCGGCAACTTTGGGATTGTCCTTCCAAATGCCGAACAGCCGGGGAGGCGTCTCGGGTTTCTCGCGGTTTGTTTCGAGAGGGACGATTTTCGCTCGGGGCCGGCCTCGAAATGTGATAATGACTTCTTCCCCGCGGGAAACCGCGTGCAGGATCGCCCGGGAATGGAACCTCAAGTCTTTCGCCGTCGCGACCATTTCTAAGCCTCCTCCTTAATATTCATTTCATAATGTATATTTAATATATGCTTTTGTCAAGCCGACTTCCCGGCCGTCCTCTGCATCATAGTCTTAGCCCGGCTGCACATCGGGAGTGCCTTTCCGTCTCCCTTGGATGAGACGCCGGCAAAACGGTTTCTTTCTCTTTCCCGCTAGTCTATTTAGGTGGTTTAAACCCGATATTTGCCCGGTCGGGCTGCGATCAGGAGAACCTTTCCGCGCCGGATTCCGTATCATAAGGTGTGGAGGGAAAACGATGAAGCACAAGCTTGGATTGATCATCCTGGGGTGCGCCGCAGCCCTTGCTTTGGTGGGCTGCGAGGATATGGGTGACCTCACCACTGATTCAAAGACGGTCGAAGCAGCGGGGGCCGAATCTGTGGAGGTGAACCTGAAGATGGGCGCCGGAGAGCTGCAGGTCTCCGGTGGGGCGCAGGCTTTGATGGAAGCAGAGTTTACTCACAGGACGAGGCGCCGGCCTCCCGAAGTCGACTACCGTGTCGCCGGTTCAAAAGGGTTTTTGACCGTCCGGCAGCGCCGCGGTGGAGGCGTCTTCATCGGGAGTTCCAGGAACGAATGGGACATCCGGATCAATAGCCGAATCCCCACTGACCTGAGCATCGACTTGGGCGCCGGCGAGAGCAGGCTCGACCTGGCGGAAGTCGATCTCCGTTCGCTCTCGGTCGATATGGGCGTGGGCGAGATGAAACTCGACCTCCGGGGAAAACATGATCGCGACCTGGACGTGACCATTGACGGCGGCATCGGGAGCGGGACGATCTATCTGCCGCGAGAAGTCGGTGTCCGCGTCCGCGTCGACGGCGGGATCGGTTCGGTCGATGCCCATGAATTCGACAAGAACGGCCGCGTCTATACGAATGACGCCTACGGAAAATCGCCGGTCACCATCGATATCAGCGTCGACGCCGGGATCGGGAGCATCGACCTCAGGCTCGACTAACGATATCCGGAAACCTGAGAACACGAACCTCGGTCATGACAAAAAGATAAGTCCTGGGCCCGGGAGCCAAGACCCGGCCAGTTGACCCGAATTCATCGGAATTCGGCCTCTGCCCCCCGAATTTTCAAATCCCTGTCACGCACGGGTTTTTCATTCGTCTTTATTTTAGAGATAATAAAACGACGTGGAAGAAGGCAAAAGACCGGATTCTGAGGGAGCCGACCTAGTAGAAGTCCTTTACAAAGAGTACTTCCCCACTATTTATAGGTTAGGCTTCAGGCTTTTGGGCAACTCTGAACAGGCATTAGACCTCACCCAGGAGGTCTTCCTTAAACTCTACCGCCAGCTGAATGGCGGTCCTCCTGTTACGGAGATTAAAGGCTGGTTATATCGGACCGCAGCAAATCTCAGTTATGACTGGCTTCGACGGAAATGCCGATTCCAAAAAATATCTGCAAGCCGTCTCGAACGAACCGAGAAAGATGTTGAGCAGGAGTTGATCGATGCCGAAGCGATTCAAGCTGTGCGAGAAGCTTTAGAGCAACTCCCGCCGCGAGACCGGATTCTCTTAGTGCNNTGCTCTATCTGGATGAGCTCTCTTATGACGAGATCTCAAACGCGACGGGTTTTCGGAAGTCCTCGGTTGGAACCTTTATCTCCCGGGCCATCAATAGATTAGCCAAGGAGCTCGAAAAAGGAGAAAAACCATGAAATGCTTGTCCGAAAAAATGCTCCAGGAGTATTTGGACGGAGAGATTCCCAAAATTCAGCGGAACCAAATGAAACTCCATTTAACGGAATGCGATAGGTGTAGGCAAAGGGCCGCATCCCTTGGGGCCACGAAAGATCTCATCATCCACCGGCTTAAACTGTTAGATCCTGCGGAAATGCCCACGGCTCGAGTGCTCAACTTGACCGGGGAGCAATCTGGACAGGCTCATCCTCCCTTTTTTAGACGGTTTTTTGGCCGGAAGGTCCGGATGCCGGTGGCGGCAGCAGCCATGGCCGTCCTGTTTATTGCCGGGCTATCGCTGGGATGGATACTGCATAGTCAGCCGAGTGCGCTCGCCGTCTCCTCATCCGAAGAAGGATTCCTTCCGTTATACATTGCCAGTAACAAAGTTGTGATGGCGCTTCCATTCAAGCTCGACCTTACCGACTATGAGCCCATAAATCATCCGGGTCTGATCATCACCCAGGAGGAATCAAGATGAATAAAGACTGGGTCTGCCCAACCTTCCTAGCTTTGTGTTTGTCCATCGGATTTTCTGCTCTAGGATTCAGTCAAGAGAAAGAAAAGGAGAAAAAGAAGGAGACAGGAATAGCGGTTACTGCAGAACGCCTAACGATCTCCAAAGAAAAGGGCCGGACGATCATACAAACTGATGTCAAGGCAGACGACTTTTCAGTTGAGCCGAAAAAATACATCAATTTGCAAGTTGACCTTTTAGAAATCAAGCCCTCTAAGACTGTCCTGATCGCTAGCCCCAAGATCAAGATAGAAAACGGCCAAGCGGGGAACGCAACCATGGGTAGGCTCTCTAGTTACATCTCCATCAGTTTTATTCCGATCATAATCGAAGACCAAGGAATCGAGATCAAAGTCGAGTTCATAAAAACGCCGGAGATGACAGAAAAAAGGGAAGAGAAAATCTTCCTGAAAAATGCCGAATCCGCGGTCCTGGAGCTGTTTGAAAACAAGGCTAAGAAATCCAAGTTAGCCATCAGGATGACGCCGTTGATCGAAGTCGTCAACGCCGCCAAAGCCTATCCTCGGCCGATTACCGAGCTCCGGCTCAGCGATTCATTCCTCCTCCTGAATGAAGACAGACTCATCGCTCAAGGCAGCTTGGAAGCGACCAGCGACGAAGATGACATTTATTTATTTTTTAGCAGCGAAAAGGGGCTCTTTGTCCTATCTTTCAAGCCCTTCGAAGGTGCGGAGGCAAAGGGCGTTGCCTATGGGAAAATTCTGAAAATTAGGTTTGGAGACGACGAGTTTGAATGGACATGCCGGGAATCTATACTTCCCGAGGGCCGATGGCTCGTCTGGATGAGGCACAATCCCAGCATTCAAAAAATAGCAATCGAAAAAGGCACAGGAATCATCGGGAAGAACGGCCTGATCGGTATTGGAACGGGCAAAGATTCTTGGAAGCGTTTTTTTTAGTATCGGCGCCGGCGGCGGGAGCATCGACCCAAGACTGGACTGAACACCGAGAACTCAGCGGCGCAGGCCGCATGATGATTTCCAGTTAAGCCTTCGAGGTCGCTTCTCCCTTCCCGAATGGCTGGCCGCAGAAACGGAGACGTAATTGCAGTCTGCCAATTTCCAAACTGGTTCGAAGTTGATATAGTAGCCCTTCCTGCTTTTCAACGTCGCTGCCTTCATGGAGGAAGAGATGAAAAGGATTTCTATCTATGTTTTTATGGCCGTCATCATATTTTCGGCCATCGCCTGGAGTGAAACCAAGCCCGCGGAAAAAAAGAGCCTCCTCACGTCGGAGGTCCTGTCCGG
>DQHV01000236.1 GCA_003524335.1 Candidatus Aminicenantota bacterium
CGACCTCCTGGCCTTCGACCTCCGTCATATTCGAGCTTGGTCCACCTGTCGATCCAACGGAGGTCGAAGGCCAGGAGGTCGTCGAGGAGCCGACAGAATGCCGCTGACTCCGCGGCCACATCCATCATGAAGCTCTCCATACCGCGGAGCTGCTGGAGCTGCTCAAAATAGGTAAACCAGCCTCCTCGTGCGTACCAGCGCTCGTCGAATCCGGACATGTGGCCGCTGTATTGTCGTCCCTGAGGCGGGCCGGCCAGGAAATCCTCCGGCCATCGGTATTCCGCGTAGCGGCCCAGGTCCTTGATCGGCCAGTCTACGGGAATGCCGCAGATGCCCGTCCACTCCACCCGCCAGAGCGTGCCGAAGTCATCCCGGTTCAGCCCGTGTTTGTACTGCGGCGGGTACCGTTCGACGGGCAGGTCGCTCATGTAATCCCAGCCGAAATCTTCCCGGAATTCGGACAGGATCTCGGCCAGAGCTTGACCATATTTAAGCTGAGCGGCCGGCAGCACGGCATGGGAGACCGGCACCCGGTCGGGATTCCGAAAACGGACCGTGCGCTGGACGCGCTCCCGGGAGTTCATCTCGGCGCCCTTTGCGTCATCTCTTCCTGAGCTTCGTGAGCTGCTCTGTGGCCGTGTCCACCGCCTTCCGGATCTCGGCATTGTCGGGATCGAAAAGCAGCAGGCCCTGCCAGATAGCGATGGCTTCTTTAAGGTTCCCCTTCCTGTATTGGTCCAGACCTTCCCGGGTGAGCTGGGTGCGGCAGTGCTTCATGCCCTCGTCTGCGTCATTCCGGGAGAAGGAGAGGGAGAATCCGGCCTGCTGGGCCATCGAGTACTCTCGCCAGAGGACGGCGTAGCCTTTGCCGGCGGAGACGTAGTCTTTCCTGGCGAGCGCCTTATCGGCCAATCCCCTGATCTCCTCCATGATCCGCCGCAGGCCGGCGGATTGCGCCGGATTCTGGAGGGCATCCTGTGGCAGAATCTTAAAGCCGTCCAGCGCTCTCAGGTAGTCGCCCTCGGCAAGAGACTGACGCGCCCGCCGCTCGCTCAGATGCTCTTGACATACCGGGATGCGCCGGCTCAGGAACTCCGGCCCGAACGACAGCGACTCCTCGAACCTCGCGAAGCGGAAGAAATTCGCGAGCAGCAGGGAGTAGGCTTTTTCGGCGGCGGCGAAGTCGTTCTCCTCGAACCATCCATCGGCCCGGGCCTTTATCTTTTCGGCAGCCGCTTTGTATTCTCTCAACACATCCCGGTCGCCAGGATAGCTCTCGGCAAGCGCGGCGAAGGAATCCAGAGCCCCCTGAAAATCGTCCCCGGCGAGGCGCCTCTGAGCCTGGGTCGTGTCCGGGCGGAGGCCGGGTTTTCTAGGGGGAGCGCAGGAAAAAAGGAGGAGCCCGCCCATGGAGGCGACCAGGAGCACTTTGAAGAGGCCGGCTCTCATCCCCTATTCCCCGGGCCTTCGGACGAAATCGGCCGTCTTCCTTTTCAAAAGGCCAACGAACCGGGCTGCCAGCTCCGGGTCGAACTGTTTTCCGGCCAGTCCGGCTATCTCGGCCTGAGTTTCCTCATCGCTGAGAGCCTCGCGATACGGCCTGTCCGACGTCATGGCGTCGTACATATCGGCGAGGGAGATGATGGCCGCGTCGAGCGGGATCTTCTGGCCGTTCAACCCGTCCGGATAGCCGGTGCCGTCATACCATTCGTGGTGGTGCCGTACGGCCGGGATGTACTTCAACAGCGAACGGGCCTTGGACAGGATCTCGGCGCCGTATTCGGTGTGTCTCATCATCTCCCGCTGCTCGGGCGTGTCGAGCTTGTCCTTCTTGAGGAGGATGGAATCGGGGATCTTGATCTTTCCGACGTCATGGAAGAGGCAGGCGATCTCGAGTTCCTCGAGCCGGGCGGGGTCGAGGCCGAGGTCCCGGCCGAGGTCCAACGAGAGCAGGGCGACCCGGGTCGAATGGCCGAGTGTGTAAGTGTCCCGGGCGTCGATGGCCGCGGCCAGCACCCGGACTGTCGAGACATAGGCCTCTTCCAGGTCCTGGGCGTAGCGACTCAGCGAGTCTCTTTGGGTGGTGATCAGCGCCGTCATGTCATTGAAGCTTTCGGTCAGCCGGCCGAGTTCATCCTGGGAATAGACGTGCAGAGGCCGTCTCCGCTTGCCATCCTTGAGCTCGGCCACACCGGCCGAAAGCTCCCGGACGGGCTTGGTCAGAAACGAGCTCAACAGGACACTGCTCGCGACGCCAACGAGAAGGAGAAGGCCGAAGACCAAGAGAATCTTATCCCTGGCCTCCTTCTGAGCCTCGACCAGGATGGACTTGTTGACGGCCAGGACGACCGAGCCGAGGGGCTTCTCCAGGAAAGCGATCGGGCTCCGGACCTCGATCAGCCCGCGGACCGGGCCCGGGATCTCGCTGACGGTCGTCCCGTCCTCGGCCTTTTGCAGGAATTCGCCGGCGGCCGGCCGGAACGGTTCGCCCGTTCTTTTCGTATCGCTGTGCACCAGGATCTCGCCCCCAGGATTAACGATGGCCATGTACACGATATCCGGGCTGGAACCCTTGATCCTGTAAACGATGTTGTCAAGCCCGAGCAGGTCTTGGGAGATGAGGGGGTAGCCCGCCATGGAAGCGGTCCCCCGGCAGAGGGTTTCAGCCCGCTTGATGACTTCGTTAAGGATGCGCCGGTTCATGATCCGCAGGGCGATGAGGGAGAAGGCGAGGGTGGTTGAGACCAGGAGCAGGAGGACAAACAGGGAGGCCTTGACCCGGATCTTCTTAAACGGCGCGAGGATGTTTTTTTCTGTCATCCCGGCTCGGCGCGGACATGGAATTGAGTCGTTGATCCAAGTTAGAGGCCTCAATCGTACCAGAGAAAGAGGGAGACTTCAAGGCTGTCAGGGCTTTTGCACCCCCTGGGCTTTGTCCGAGGCTCCGCCGGAATCGACGTATCTTTAGCAGATCAAGCGGAGGGCCTGGGGGACGGCACGGACCAGGATGGCTTTGAAAAACAGGGGAGTCCTGCTTCCCCCGATGATCTCGCCGTCCACCTGGACTTCGAACGCCTGTTCCGATGAGATTTCGAAGGCCGGAGCGCGCAGGAATTCGACCTCAGGAGCGCCGACGTGCCTTCCCTTGCGGGCCAAAAGGGCCAGGCGGGCCAGGCGGAGGAACGAGCATTCTCCAATCAGGCAGCCGTCCAGCCGGCCATCGTCCGGCTGAGCCGAGGGGATGAGCGTCCTCCCGGTGGCCCAGAAGCGGATGTTACTGAAATTCGCCACGGCGTAAAAGCCTTCCTGTCTTTGCCCTTCCGACAGGACGGTCAGATGAAGGGGGACCTCCTTTCGTCGATAGGCGCGAATAATCCCCAGTGTTCCCGCCACGCTCTGGAAGGCGGCCAGGCGAGGCCATTTACGGGAGATTTCCTCAACATACCTGTTGACACGGGCGCCCAGGCCGATATTCGCCTGCCCGATGAAGTACCTGAGGACCTCTCCATCCTGTTCGACGGCTCCCAGGTCGATCGGCCTCGTTCTCCCTCTCTTCAGGGCCCGACAGGCCTTCTCCAGGCCGTGGAGGTCGAATTCCCTGGCTACGTCATTGGAGGAGCCCAGGGCGATCAGGCCGAAGTCCACTTCCGCGCCCGACCGGGTGATCTCGTCGATCATGATATGAAAAGTCGAGTCCCCTCCCGCTCCCGCCACAGCCCGGTACCGGCTGGCGCACTCTCGGGTCAGTGCCCTCAAGTTTTTTTCGCTGGCGGTGACCATGAGGTCGAACGGGACCTCCCATTCTCGAAGAAGCCGCTCTAGCCGGTCCTTTTTTTCCAGGGCCTTCCCCCTCCCGGCCGACGGGTTGAAGAGGATGGCGATCCTGTCTTTGGGAGCGGTCAAGGGCTGAGCCTTAGACTTCCTGAAGCCTCACGGTAATGGTCTGTTTCCGGCCCCCCCTGATGACTTCCACCCGGACCTCATCGCCGACGTTATAGCGTTCCAGGGCCTTGTAGAGATCGTCCGAGGTCTTGATGTCTTGGCCTTCGATGGCCACGATGATGTCGCCCAGGACGACATTGCCCTCGCTGTCGTAGCGGGTCGGCATAATCCCCGCACGGGCCGCCGCCCCCCGGCGATCGACATCGAGGATGAGAACGCCTTCCTTGATGCCGACCTGCTTAGCGACTGAATCCTCCACCACCTGGACTCCGAGCCCCGGCTGGATGACTTTGCCGAACGCGATGAGCTGGGGGACAATCCTATTTATGGTGTCGATGGGAACGGCGAACCCGACGCCGGCATAGGCGCCGGACGGGCTGTAGATGGCTGTGTTGACTCCGATCGACCGGCCTACACTGTCCAGCAGGGGTCCCCCGGAATTGCCGGGGTTGATGGCTGCATCCGTCTGGATGACACCCTGGATCGGCCGGCGGGTCAAGGATTCGATCTCCCGGCCTAAGGCGCTGATGATTCCGGTGGTCAGGGTTTGGTCGAGGCCGAAGGGATTGCCGATGGCGTAAACGGACTGTCCGACTTTGAGGTCGGAGGAGGTCCCGATGCTGATCGGCGGCAGCTTTTCCCTCGGCGCCTTGATCCTGATGACGGCGAGGTCCTTGTCCGGCGCGACGCCGACCACCTCGGCTTTGAAAACGGACCGGTCGGATAGAGTCACCTGGACGTTTTGCGCCTCGTAGATGACATGAAAGTTGGTTACGATATGTCCGGCCTCGTCCCAGATAAAGCCGGAGCCCGTGCCCTGGGGGATCTCGAAGACCTTAAGGGTGAAAAAATCCGTTCTGGAAACCAGGGTGGTAATATAGACGACTGAGGCTCTGGCCACTTCGAAAATGGAAATGGCTCTTTGTTCCTCCGGGAGCAGCGGTCCCCGGCTGGCGACTGCTCGGGAGGGAAGCGGTTTTTCTCGTGTTTGAGAGGACAGAAGGGGAGGGGAGGCCAGTATTAAAAGCACGGTCAGGAACAGGGAGGCGATATCCATCCATTTTAGCTTGAACCGGTTAAACAGCCCCTGAGCCGGGGTCGGTTTGGTGTTCATGGTCATTCTCTCCTTCTTGGAACGGCTTATCAGGGCAGCCTCTCCCTGCCTTGATACAGAGTATAGGTTTCGCCAGGAAATGAGTCAAGAAAGAGAGAACGCCTTGCGCTTATCGTCCGGCGGCCTTGTCGCCGCCCCGCCGGAAGAAGTACAATGGCGGTTTGAGAGCCGGTTCGATATGCTTGAGGAGGTGAGCCCATGCCTTCGCGTTTAGAACAATTCCGCCTTTACCGTGAAAAGATGAACGAAAAGATCCTGGCCGGCGAGCATCTGGGGATCAAACGTTTCTTTAACCTGGACACGGCAGCCTACCGGGACGGCGCCCTGCCCGGAAAGACGAAAGAGCTCCTGGGACTCGTCGCCTCAGCTGTGCTCCGCTGCAACGACTGCATTGATTACCATATGATCCAGTGTGCGGCCGCGGGGTATAAAGATGAGGAGCTCCATGACGCCCTCAACATCGCCCTGATCGTCGGCGGGAGCATCGTCATCCCACACCTGCGCCACGCCTACGAGACGATCGAGCTGTTGAGAAAAGAATAGCTCGGGGGAGTCCCTGCCGAAAGACGCGGATTTTTCCCAGCGTGAAAAATCCGCTCCCTGTCCTCGCTCCGCTCTC
>DQHV01000406.1:0-1213 GCA_003524335.1 Candidatus Aminicenantota bacterium
CCCCGCCGTATCAACGGCCAGGCCCCCGATTCCCGAGAAGAGGTATTCCGGCCCTCCGCCTTCCTGTCCAATGGAGAGATCCTCCTCCAGGACCAGGCCGCGATCTTCGGTCCTGGGCCGGCTGGGATTGTGGACGACCGTGACGCCGTCGACGTTTTCGATCCTCCCGGCCCAGCCGGGTTCCCGCGGCCGGCAATCCGGCGCGATCAGGGAAAGGACGATAAGGGCCGGGATGCACGGGCTGGCGGTTTTCAAGCTCCAGCCCCTATTTCATTCTCCAAACCACCAGCTCCTTATAGCCGTCATGTCGTTCCGCGAGATGATAGATGCGCCCGCGACGAGCCAACGCGAAGAGGAGGCCCTGAGACTTACCATATGTTCCGTAATTGCCGAGGCTAACCCGCCCGGCGAACTCGCCGTCCCGCCCGAAAACGTCATACCAGTAATGGCCTTTCTCTCCTGATCCCTCGTAAGTCATGACGAACAGCCGGTCTTCGTCATCGGCGAAGCCCATCTGGTACGGCGGGAACGCATCTGGGTATTCCACGCTGGCCCTGAACTCCGGCGGGAATCCCTCGTACGTCTTGATCAGGCCGTTTCGGTCTTCCGCCGACAGAGGCACGGGCTGATAGACTTTGCGGACGATCCTCTTGAGCAGGCCGCTCTTTTCATAGCACGCGATCTCATAGCCGGCCTCGCTGTTCCCAAAAAAGACGTAATTTCTCGAGACGGCAAGCAGGATCGGCGACTGAAGCGCAGGGAACCTCCGTCCGGGACCGGGCCAGATGGCCTTCTNNGATAGGGTGTTTTGCCGCAGGACGACGCCGTCCTCGTCGAAGAACACCATCTTGCTCTGGGCGCTATCCCAGGCCATGAGTTCGCCGCTCGCCTCGAAATAGGCACTGGTCAAGAACCGGACCTCACCGGGCCCCTGGCCGGAGCGTCCGAAAGCAGCCAGAAGGACGCCGGCCGGGCTGAACTTGAAGAAGTGGGCATCGTTTGACGATTGGCTCCAGACGAGGATGTTGCCCGCCGCGTCGACGTCGAAGGCGGCTNNCCTTCACGATCTCGAGATCGGGACCGCAGATGAGGATTCTCACAATGGCCAGGCGTTCCACCGGATCAGACTCTTGCTCGAGGGTGACGTAACGGCCGTCTCCCAGAGGGATGATCAGGGAGGGCCGCCGGGATAGGGTGTTTTGCCGCAGGACGA
>DQHV01000406.1:1245-5518 GCA_003524335.1 Candidatus Aminicenantota bacterium
GTCGACGTCGAAGGCGGCCGGATCGGAGAGACCGCGCTGGACGAGATCGAACGAAGAGAGATCGATCACCACTTCTCGCCGCAATTCGAAGATCGGCGGAGGGGCCGAGCGATCGAGCCCCGGATCGCTCAAGACGATCTCGACACCGTCCTCCACGATCCGCCGGACCGGGCTCTCCTTTTGCCGGCAACTGGTGATCGTGAGGATCAGGATGAGAGGAATAACGCGGCTCAAACGTTCCATGGGGATACTATTTCCGCGGGACGGATTCCTTGCTCGATGTGCAGGCCCACTCCGGACTTCCTCGGTTCCCTTCCGGGCTCAGTATGCCCGTGGCGAGGAGGCCAAGTCAATCCCTGCGGTCTGGATACCGGGAATAAGGCCCGGTTGCGGAAACAAGAAGAGAAGCGACACCGGGGAGAGTGTCAGCCTTTTAGCTTCAAGCCGAGCTCGTCGAGCTNNGCGCCGGTCGTCTTGGGGAAGGGGATGACCTCGTGGAGCGCGCGGTCCTTAATCGGGGGCTGTTCCATAGGTTCGAGCGGATCCTGACAGTATACGAGAGCCGCTTTGAGAGGGGTAGGGATAGGCGCCTAAAGAGGGATATCAGACGCGGCTCATGGCGCCGACGCTGGCCACGAAAAAGCGCTTCGTCGCGGCCCAGGAGAAATCCACGAGCATTTCCGGCCAGGGTTCTTTGTCCGCGTCCTCGAAATAGACAAGGCCCTTGAGGACGTGATGACGGTTGAAGCCGTCCGGGCNNCGCTTCGTTCCGCGCGAAGAGATCGCGTCGATCTTCATGCCGCCGATATCCACGAGCGAGGCGACGCGCGTGCCGAGGTAATCGACCGCCTCCTCGAGAAGGGGATAAGCGTAATGGAAGAGGCTGATCTTCGTATCGTCGAGCCGTCCGACCAAGGTGCCCGCGGCGGAGTAGTCGGTCACAAAACGCCCCAGGTTCCGGAGGGCGTTCTGGAGGGGGAATATCTCGAACCCGGTCTGAGTGAAGAAATCGAAGTCCTGTGACCTGCGGTGCCCGATATGAAGGGCACAGCCCGTGCCCCCGGCAAGATAGAAAGGGTTCAAGAAATCCTGTTTCGCGAGACTCCGGAGAGTCCTTTCGGCATGAGGACTTAAAACAGCCTTGAACATGACCCCTATCTCAGAACGAGGGACCAGTAGTTGGCGCTCTTCCGGGAGATCCTTCGACTCGCGGCCAGGACCTTCTTGATCTCGCTTCGGGGGTAGCGCGAAACAAGCCAGCTCACGGCCTTCTCGTCACCAAGCTCAAGAACGCGCTCGATGATATACTCTTTGTTTTGTTGAAGATCCAGGCGGGACGAGTCGGTGTCCCAGAACAGCCCGGGAGGGATATCCTTCCCCTTTTTCATCATGCCGATTATACCACATTCTGGAGTGCTATGGTTATCGGCGCCGTTTCCAATGGGGAGCGGCCGTGGGATTCAGGGCCACTCGGACCAGAGGCCTTGTTAGTCTTTGATCTTCAGGCCGAGCTCGTCCAGCTGGCGCTGCTCAACGGGCGAGGGCGAGCCGGTCATGAGGTCGAGGGCGCCCGTCGTCTTGGGGAAGGGGATGACCTCGCGGATGGACTCCTCGCCGGCGAGGAGCATGACCAACCGGTCGAAGCCGTGGGCGATGCCTCCGTGGGGCGGGGCGCCGAGGCTCAGGGCCTCGAGGAAATAGCCGAACTTCTCCTGGGTCTCCCGGTCCGTCAGGCCCAAAGCCTTGAAGACGCGCCGCTGGACCTCCATCTCGTGGATCCGGATCGGCCCGCCGCCGACCTCATTGCCGTTGAGGACGAGATCGTAGGCCTTGGCCCGGACTTGGGCGGGCGCCGTCTCGAGGCGGTCCAGATCATCATCCGCCGGCGAGGTGAACGGGTGGTGCATGGAGACGAAGCGCCCCTCCTCCATCTTGAGGAAAGACTTCCAGCCGCCCTGTTTCTTGATCCAGACGAGGCCCTTGGCCCCGAGGGCCTTGGCCTTGTCGCCGAGCTTGTCGAGCTGGCTTAACCTCCGTGTTCGTATTGGGAACGGGGGTGGCCCCGCCGATACAGTCACCGGGGTTTGCAGGATGCAGTTCAAACCCGCCCTGCAAGGTCCGGCGATCTTGACGGACCCTAACCCTTGACTATCTGGCCTGGCGAGATAATAATGACGATGAAGGAGAGACCTGGGATGGGAACCAAGATCGCCGGATCTGCCGTCATCGCATTCGCCGTCGCGGCGCTCCTGGCGGCTCCGGGCGGCCTAGCGGCCAAGGGAAGGCGCGGGGCCCTCATCAAACTGATGAAGGTCGACGGGGCCGAGGTCAGGGGCGAGCTCGTTTCGGTCAAGCCCGATTCCCTCCTCCTCCTTAGAGGCGGAGATGCCCTGACGATCCCCCGGGACAAGGTCCACTCGGTGACCTTGATGCGCAGGTCCCGGAAGGCTTCAGGTGCGCTTACCGGGTTCACGATCGGAGCCCTGGTCGGCGTCGCCTGGGGTGGTAGCGCCGGGGTTGACAGCAGGTCCCAGTGCATAATGGGCGCGATCCATGGAGGACTGGGGCTCGTTATCGGCATGGTGGCCAGCCGAGGCGAAAAGGTCGAAACCGTCATCCCGTTCGCCGAACTTGCGGGGCCAGCCGCAAACGAAAGATGGATCGCGCTCAGAGCCTATTCCCGCGAAGGACGCCTGAAAGCAACCGCCAAAAGGCCTGGGCCCTGACTGAGCTACTCCCTCGTACCGCCCCCTAACCCTTCGGCTTCCTCATCATAGGCTGTTTCCCTACATAAACCCACACTTCGGGCGAGTAACAATAGCCAGCCGGATTGAAGACTTTCACTCGATAATGATAAACGGTGTCATTGGATGTATCAGGGTCATGCCAAGTCGTGGTGTTCGGGCTGACGTTCTGGTCAACGACCGAGAATTCCGACTCCCACTCTGTCCTTCTCTCAATGACATATCCCTCTTCATTATTTGAGTTGTCGGGCCATGTCAGCTTGGGCGTCCACTCCATCATGTCCATTTCGCCATCTAATTGGTCAATCTCTCCCGGCGCCCCGCCCGGCACAAAGCACTCAGCTTCATTGCTCCAGGATGGATTCTGGCCGATAAAATTAGCTCTGACGAGATAGTGATAAGTGGTATCGGAAAGGATGGTCGAGTCGACCGTGCTATGAACATTAGCACCCACGGCCTTTAAAAAGGTGAAATCGGCGTCTCCGTCCTTCTTCCGCCAAATCTCGAACCCCGACTCACAGTTGGAGCCGTCTTGCCATGCCAGACTGATCATCCCCCAAGCGTAAGGATCGGCGGCCAGATTACTGGGCGCCCCATAGGTTGGCACGTTAATATAGAAATATGCGGAGGTGTCCGCGAAGGATTCGTCAAGCGTGAGGACTCGAATTTGATAATGTGGATAGGCATTATCTGCGGCGATGGTTTTCAGGGCCCCAAGGGCATCGTAGCAGGTATAGGTATCCCATGAAAACATCGTGTCGCTAATATGGGGAGGCTGAGGGTCGTCAGCCCTAACAATGTCGGCATACCAAGTGTTGTCTCGCCATAACTCGATCTTTAACGGAGCGGTGTGCGGAATGGCGGAGGAGCACCACTCGATATTATGAAACGTGCCCTTGATACGGCCTTCGGCCGGACGGTTTAAGAATAGAGAGGAAGCCGCATCAGCGGGCCTTAGGACCTTAATCAACGAGGATACGCCCTCCTGATTAAGTCTCCATGTTCCATCCGTGGGGAAGCATTCATAAACTTCCTCCTCAAATAAATGCCATTCTCTGATTGTCGCAAGAACAGCGTCATAGATGGATTCCACAAACCACGGATTAGATGGCCAATCTCCCGGCCCCTGATTCGTCAATCCCGGCCATGGATCCTCGGCTTCCAGATCCGCGATGTCGCCCGGGGACTTGACCTTCACCCAATTCGTATGGGCGTAAAAATCTGCGGCTGAATGAAAACAGACACCTAAGTGATCTTTGAAATAGCGCAATCCACTTCCACAGGCCATGGCTCCACAGGATCGGAAAGTTTGGCGTTCTCCTTTGGTATAGCCCCATGCAGCTTCAATACCGGGGAAGTCGAAGGGCAGATTTTTATAATGAGCCCAATCGGGCCAGCGATCTTGAAATTCCTGCAACAAATGACCGTCCATTGCCTCGGTGGGGTCTAACTAATCATCAATCAGTCCGGCACTGAATCCGCCCATCATCTCCAGGGCCCAGGTGACTATACGATGATGATAGGCCGTA
>DQHV01000282.1 GCA_003524335.1 Candidatus Aminicenantota bacterium
GAGCTCGAGAGAGCCGCCGAGGCGAATTACGGGCCGATGCGCGAAACGCTCGAGAAGGAGCTCTTCCCCGCGGAGAAGGCTTTCATCGCCGGCCGGCCGAAGTTCGAGAAGGAGTTCGCCGCGCTCTATGCCAAGGACAAGGCCAAGGCCCAGAAGAAGCTCGACGAATATATCGCGGCGGCGTTCACCAAGGTCTCCCAGCTCACCGAAAAGCTGCTAGCCAAGACATCAGGCCAATAACGGAGCCCCACCCTCGGCCTTGACGGGGGCTATTTCCGGGCCGTCAGGATGTAGAGGTTGTGGTAGCGGAGGAACGTCTCGACCCGGACCATCTCGAAGACCGACCGGCCGACGATCTCCTCCACTTCCGCGCGGGTCAGGAAATGTCCCTCGGAATCCGGCGTCCTTTCATGGTCCCTATCCATGACGACGACGGTCGTCCCGGGCTTGAGGGCCGGCAGGAGGTTGGCCAGGAGCTCGACGGGCCGCTCGAGGTCGTGGAAGGCGTTGACCACGAAGACCATGTCCAGCGCGCCGGCCGGTAAACACGGATCATCGACTGTGCCCAGGACCGTCTCGATGTTCGGGACGCTCTCGCTCGCGCGTCTCCGCTCGATAGCGGCCAAAGCGGATTTGTCGATATCGTTGGCGTAGACCTTCCCGGTCTCCCCTACGCCCTTGGCCAGCCAGAACGTGAAATAGCCGTGGCCGGCGCCGATCTCGCCGATGAGCATCCCGGGCTTGACCCCGACCGCCTCCATGACCTTCTCGGGCTGTTCGATGGCGTCGCGAGAGGCGTTGCGGTATTGGGCGTCGCTCGCGAGCGTAAGGAGGCAGAGTAAGGATGCTATGGACAGACCGGCTTTTTTGACCATTTCGATCACTGAACCTCTTTGATAGAGATAGGCAACTTTCATGCCACGCGATCGTCCCTGGACGAGCTCTCGCCGCGCATAGTTTCTTTACCTTTTGCTCACGGCTTCTTCAGCGTCGGATCGTGGGGACCGACGACCCTGAGGATGATCTCGTGGCGCCCTCCGAACTCGAAGGTGAACCGGATGTCCCGGTCGACACGGGCCTCGAATATGGAGCCCGTGCCCTTGATCTTCTTGACTCTCAAGGACGGATGACGGGGGTCGGCGGCCAGAAGGCCGATCTGTTTCTTGAGCTTGGCCCGCTCTTCGGGCCCGAGCTCAAGAGCGCTTTTTTTGAACCGTTCGGTCAGGGTCAGCTTGAGCGGTTCCTTCGATCTCATGAAAGAGTTCCTCGACGGAGTTGAAGGTCTTGGTCCTGCCCGCGGAGATTTCTTTTTCGGCCTCGGCCTCGAGCTTCTGCCACCTCTCCTTCCAAAACCAGGCCTGGTCGCGATCGACCGTTTCCTGGGGGACGAGCAAGATGGCGTTATCGACGATCTTCGACAAGACGATGCTCCCGTCGGATATCCCGAGTTTTTTCCTCATTGATAAAGGAAGCGTGACCTGGCCTTTTTTTCTCACGCTGATCAATTCTTCCATATTTTCCCCCATAAGGGCCCGCGATTGGTAAGATATTCCTATATTCAGACTTTCTGACCCATTATCGGACCGACAGAGCCAATTGTCAAGTTATTCAGCATGACCAGCCGGGGTCGCAGATGCGCCCCTGGCGCCTTGACATGCCGCGCTTCCGGGTCCAAAATCGGGATGTCCAGGGGGTACCGCCAGATCATGAGAGCCTCAAGATTCAAAAGGGTCTTAATTCTCATCCGCGCCGCGCTGGTCGCCGGTCTCATCGTTCCCGCCGGCCAGGGGCAACAGGCCGGCTGGAAGGGCAAGATCATGACCGAAGAGGGCGTCCGGGTCGTGGTCAACCCGGCCGAGCCGCTCTACGGCGAGATCAAGCTTGACCTCGTAGAGGAGATCCGTATCGGAAAGGAAGGCGACGACCGGGCCCAGTTCTATCGCATCCGGGACATCGCCGCGGACCCTCAGGGCAACATCTATGTCGACGACTACAGCAACGGACGCGTCCAGGTCTTCGATCCCCAGGGTGGTTTTCTCCGGACGATCGGCCGCCCTGGCCAGGGCCCGGGTGAGTTCGAGAATCCGACCCTCATCCGCTTCGGAGGCCGGGAGGGCCGTCTCTTCGTGATGGACCGTTTCCAACGGATCAACTTGTTCGATGGCCAGGGCCTCTACATCCGGTCCATCATGCCCGAGCGGTCGTTCGACAACTACTTTCCGGACGCGGCGGACGGCTTCGTGGCCGTCATGCGCACGGGTTCGGGCAAGGATCTGACCAGCGGCCACGCCCTCTGCCGGCTCGACGCGAACGGCAAGACGCGGGCGGTCCTGGCCGAGTTCCCCTCCAATCTCCACATGGAGAGGCGCGGTGAAGGCACGCTCGTTGTCACCACGGGCTACGAAATGACGCTCTATGCCGCTCCCCTTGCCGGCCAAGGCCTTGTCTACGGCCACTCGAAAGATTACGAGCTCGTCGTTCTCGGCCCGGAAGACCGGAAGGTCCTGGTCATCCGCCAGGACGAGCCGCGGCCCGAATTCACGTCCAAAGAAAAGAAGGACCTCGGCAGGTTCCCCGGGCTCAAGCTCAAGCCCTACTTTTTTGGGATCCTCACCGACCTCGAGGGCCGGATCTATGTTCAAAGAAACATGAACGCTGAGGGCAAGAAGGGCTACGGGCCTGTGGCCACGACGGACAAACGCTACGACGTCTTCGGCCCCGAGGGGACGTTCCTCTTCCGCGCGGCCCTCCCGCCCAACACGCGCGTCATCCGCGACGGGCTCGTCTACAGCTATTTCGTCGACGAGGATCAGGGCCTCGAATACGCCCAGCGCTTCAGGATCAAGAACTACGCGGACCTGCCCGTAAAATAGCCGAATGGATCGAACCAAAGAGCTGAGCGACAAAGAATCCGCATCGGGCAATCCCCTCGTCAAGCGCTACGCTCTGAAGTGGAACTAGGAGCGGCCGAGGAACGTCTCCGGCGAGACGGCAGTCCCGGGGAACTTCTCGAGCAGCTCCCGGTCCGTCGTAACGAGGGGCACGCGCAAGTCGCGCGCCAGGACCACGAACTCCGCGTCGTAGGCCGAACAGCCCGTTTCCGCCGAGAGCTCTAGGACGTCATCCGAAGCGACTTCGTATTCATGACCCGACATCATCGTCTCCGCCGCGGTCATTATCCCGAACAGCTTTTCCTTCTGGAGGACCCCGCTTCGAAGGCAATTGACCAGCGCATTGCGGAACTCGCTCCTCCAGAGGATCGGCGAGGCCCAATCGGCGTCCCGGAGTATCACCTGTCGGGCTTGCGGGCTCGAACCGCTCTCGACGTA
>DQHV01000373.1 GCA_003524335.1 Candidatus Aminicenantota bacterium
TCGTTCGCGGTGACGTTCTTTATGGCCACGATGGACTTTCCGGGCTCCAGGGCGATAACCCGGTCCACGAGGAGAAAAGGATAGCGGTGGGGCAGAAGCCTGAGAATCTCTTCGACTTTGAGCACGGGCCTCGCCAAGGCGTGTCTATTTGGCCGGCGGCGCGGCCTTAGAGGCGTCGTATCTCTTGATGACATCCTCGGTCAGGTCGATGACGGGATTGTAATAGACGGCTCCGCTCTTGGCCAGGTCCAAGATAAGGTCGAGGCCCTTTTCTTTCCCCAACGCCTCGATGATGGGGATGAGCTCGCTCTGGACCTTTTGGAACAGCTTCACCTGAAGATCCTGGAAATCGCGGACGGCATCCTCGGCCACCCGCTTTCTGTCGGTCTGCTTCTTCTGGAGGTCGGCGTTCATGTTGTAGAGGGCTTCCTCGGCGAGGGTGAGGCGCTGGGTGTTGATCTTGGTCTCGAGCTGGCGGATCTCCTCATCAAACTTGGTCAGGATAGCCTGGTTGGACTTGTCTTTGTCCTGGAGGCGGGCGATGACCCTCTTCCCTTCGGCGGCCCTCTCCAGGACATCCTGGGAATTGATGACACCAAGCTTGGGAGACTGCTGGGCGAAGCTCTGGGAGACGGCGGCGACGAAAAGCGACAGGAGCAGGAGCGCTCTGGCGGTCGTTTTCTTCATGATCGTTTTCCTCCTAATCAAAATGTTGTCCCTATGGCGAACCGAAAATTGAGGTTGGTGTCGCCGGGGTAAATCAAACGGTTATTATAGGCCAAAATCAGCCGGAAAGGAACACGCAGGGCCGGGACGAAGATCCGGGCCTCGATGCCCGTCGAGCTGTACATGTTGCGGAAGCTGATCTTCTGTTCCTGGAGATAGGTGTTGCCGATGTCATAAAAAAAGATCAGGTTGAGAGGTTCGGCGAGATGGAACTGGTACTCGGCGTTGAAGACGAACGTTTTCATCCCCCCCATCAACTGCCCTTCCGCCGAGCGGGGGCCGATGGAATAGATATCATAGCCTCGGATGTCGCGTTCTCCTCCGAGATAGAACCTCTCCCAGAAGGGGACCTGGGACCCGCCGGCCGGTTTGACGAACTCGTAGAGGGCATGGAAGCCGAAGACCTGCTTGGAGAGCGTGGGATGCCAAAAAGTGAACTCGAGCTTGGGCTTGATGAAATCGACCTCTCCGCCGAGCGGGCCGCCGGCGTATTTCAGCGAAGCGAGGAGCATGGTGCCCCGACTCGGGGTGAGGGGACTGTCCACGGTGGACCGGTAGACCGTCGGGATGAGGGCGCTGACCGCATACTTGCCGAACCCATAGCCGTAGCCGGGATAATAGCCCCCGGAATAGCCGGATCCATAGCCGCTATAATAGGGATAATAATCTCCCGTGTAGCTGGACTGCCGGATATCCACGTTTTCATAGCTGTAGGTCAGGTTGCCCCGGATATATCCCTTGAGCCTGGCGCCCATGATCAAGTCGGCGCCCCGGCCTTTTCGATCATAAAGGTAAGGGAGCATGATGTAGCGGTCGTAAATATTGAACCCGAGGGTTATGGGCAGGTCGAAGACATAGGGCTCGGAGAACCCGAGCACATAGTTTTTAACCCTTTTTCCGTACTGGGCCGTCACCTCTACGTTCTCGCCCGCGCCGAGGAAATTCACCGTGGAGTAGCTCGCCATGACGAAGAAGCCTTCATAGCCGCTGTAGCCGGCCGTAAACTGGATATTGTTCCTCTGGAGCTCCTTGACGCTGACGACCGCTTCGATCTTGGTGGGGTCTTCGGGATTGGGCTTGATGTCCGGCTCTTTCTCCAGGTCCACCAGGCCGAGCTGCTTGATGCGGAGGACGCTGTCCTTGAACAGGGCCAGACTGAACCTGTCCCCTTCCCGCAGCAGCATCTCGCGACGGATGACTTTATCTTTGGTGTAGTTGTTTCCCCGGAATTCCAGCCTGTGGAGATAGGCCACCTCGCCCTCATAGATATTGTAGGTTACATTGACGCGCTTGTTCTTGGGGTCGAGGCTTTCGATGGGCATGACCTGGATGTAGAGATAGCCGACGTTGCGGTAGGTTTCCCCGATGTCCTCGATGGCCTTCTCCCTGAGCTTGGTGCTGTAGATCTGGCCCTTCTTGAGCTTGACCAGGCTCCGGAGATAGTCAAGGGAGACAGCCTTGCTGCCTTCGACAGTCACTTCCCCCACGGAATAGCGATAGCCGGCATTCACCGGGAAGACGAGCCTCATCATCTTCTGGTTCTTCATGAAGACCGTCCGCTTGGTCATCTCCTCGATGCGCGGGGATTCGACTGTGGCCTCCATGTAGCCGTTTTCCTGGAACTTGGCCTTAATGTTTTCGAGGTCTTCCTGGAGCTTGTTCTCCTTGAAGACATCCTTGCCGGCCACCCAGGAGAAGAGGCTGTGGGGACGATTCGATTTCATCGCCAGCTGCAACTCGCTCTGCGGGAGCTTTGGCTTGCCGGCGAACAGGACCTCGCCGACACGGACCTTGGGCCCCTCATCGATCTTGAAGAGCAGCTCAACCTCGTTCTTGCCCTTCCTGTCCGCCTGGACATCGACCTTGGCGGCATAGAGCCCCTTCTCCAAGAGAAGGTCCAGGATGGTGTCCTTGACCTTCTGAACCTTGGCCGAGCTGTAGTAAGAATACGGCAGGACGTACTCGTCCTTCTCCTTAAGCTTGTTGACGATATCGTCCTCTTTAACCTTCTTGCCAGTCTTGTAAGTGATGGCCTTGATCACAGGATTCTCTTCAACGGTGATCTTGACGACTTTTCCCGCCGACCCCTCCTCTCCTTCGATCCGCAGGTTGGAAAAGAAGCCCGTGGACCAGAGCACCCGGAAATCCTTGCGCAGCGAGTCCTCGCTGAAATAATCCCCTTCCCGGGAGGTCAGATAATAGAGGATGGTCTCACGGGTGACGCGATCGTTGCCGACGATCTCGATCTTTTCGACCCGGTCCTGGCCGGCGAGGACCAGGGGAAGAAAAAATGGCACCAGAAGCCAGACTAACTTCTTCATTTCCTTATCCTTATACCATATCGCCACGATTTTTCCAAGTTCCGGGGGTTAGCGGACGAGGGTCTGTCCCGAAACCTGCCCAAATACTTAGAACGGCGTCCGGGTCAAATGCGTTTCAGCCGCCCGGCCTCCATGACATAGACCTTTCGACAAAAAGCGGCGATTTTTTCGTTATGGGTGACCACGATCGAGGACAGCCCCCGCCGGACATGGAGGTCCTGGATCAGGCCCATGATGGCCTCGCCTGTCTTCCAGTCCAGGTTTCCCGTCGGCTCATCGGCTAAGAGAAGATGGGGGTCGTTGACCAGGGCGCGGGCGACGGCCACCCGCTGCTGCTGTCCGCCGGA
>DQHV01000347.1:0-286 GCA_003524335.1 Candidatus Aminicenantota bacterium
TATCGCAACGACTGAAAGCGCCGTCACGACGGCCGTACCGAAGATGACGGCCGCACCGGCCAGTACGATGAAGCCGGCCAGAAGATAGCGGCCGCTCTCCCCTATAAAGATTTTTAAAAAATAGATTGACAAACCTACTACTATGTATTACATTGTANNTGGTTATAACATGGAAAACAAAATCACCCAGCTAAGAAAGGGGATTCTGGAGCTGGCCATCCTGGGTTCGCTCTCCCGGGGCCGCCACTACGGCTACTCTCTTGTAAAAACCATTTCCGGAGACAAG
>DQHV01000347.1:326-5683 GCA_003524335.1 Candidatus Aminicenantota bacterium
ATGGCTAACGGTTTCAGCGGGCCCGCCGCCCAGGTCGTCGATAACTACTTGGCGCGATTGAGCAAGGGCCTCAAGGGATTTCCGGCTAAAGACCGGGAGGAGCTGGTCAAGGAGATCCATTCGCACATCTACGAGTCCTTCCGGAACGACCCGACGGAGAACGACGTCGACCGGATCCTCAAGGTCCTCGACAAGNNATGGGCGGGCTGGGCCTGGCCGTCGGCCTCATCATTACGGTCCTGGCCCTGATCTTGGCCTTCTACATCGCGGCTTTCAGCCTGATCCTGACCGGATGGCTGAGCGCCGCCATCATGATCATCCGCCTCTTCAGCCCAGGATTTCTCGAACCTTACATGGATATTTATCCACTCGTCCCCGACCCCACCCTGAATACCGTCATCTACATCATCGGCGCTCTTCTGATCGCGGCGCTGGGCTTCGGGATGTTCTGGCTGGGAACGCGGATGCTGAGGGGGGCCCGCTTCGTCTTCCGCTTCCTGTTCGAGAAAATCAGGAATTCCCGTAAGCGCGCGCCCGCCCCCGCCTCATAATTATATATTTTTATTTCACTCTGACCGGGAAGGGCGGACGGACCGGCTTTTTTGGCGGATTCACCTTGAGCTCCTCCATAACCACCTGGATGGCCTTCTCGAGCTGCGGGTCGTGTCCGGCCGCGACTTCGGCCGGCCACTGCTCGACCTCGATGTCGGGGGGGACGCCCTCGTTCTCGACAATAAACCCATCCTCGGTCCAAATCCCCAGGTTGGGTGCGGTGACCCTTCCGCCGTCCATCAGGACTGGGAAGCCCAGGATGCCGACCAGGCCTCCCCAAGTGCGTTTACCGATGAGCTTGCCCAGCCCGGACTTCCGGAACAGCCAGGGCAGGAAATCGCCGCCGCTCCCCGCGGTCTCGTTAACCAGCATGACTTTGGGGCCGGGAATCATCGCGTTCGGAGTCCGGTAGTCATGCCCGTAGCGGGTCGCCCACATGGCGAAGTACTGCCTCTGCAGGAAATAGATGTAATAATCGGCCAGCGAGCCGCCGCCGTTGAAGCGCTCATCGACAATGATCGCCTCCTTGTCGGCCTGAGGGAAAAAGTAGCGCTTGAAATACATGTGGCCGAAATTGGCGGTGTCGGGGACATAGACGTAGGCAACCCGGCCGCCCGTCGCCTTCTCCACCTTCTTCAAGTTGCCTTCGACCCAGTCGCGGTTGCGGAGCGCGTACTCATCGGCGACGGGAACGACTTGAACTGTCCGCGATCCTGTTCCGTCCGGGTTCGGCCCGACCATGATCTCCACAATCTTGCCGGCCGTGTTTTCGAACAGGCTGTAGGGATCGGTCGGAGGCCGGAGGTCTGTGCCGCCGACGGCCAGCAGGTATTCTTCTTGTTTGACATCCACACCGGGCTCGGTGAGCGGCGAGCGGAGCTCCGGGTTCCAGTTCAGCCCGCCGAAAACCTTCTTGAACTTGTACCGCCCGTTCTCGACGGCGTAGTCCGCGCCCAGGAGCCCGCCGGCCACCCGCTTGGGCTCGAAGAGCTGGTCACCGCCGCCGCTGTAGCTGTGTCCGACAGCCAGCTCGCTGCACAGCCATTGAATCAGCCGGTTGAGGTCATTGCGGCAGCTCAGATCGGAAACGAAAGCGGCGTACTTTTCCCGCATGGCCGTCCAGTTGGCGCCGTGCATGTTGGGGTCGTAGAAGAAGTCGCGGTTGATCCGCCAGACCTCGTTGAAAATCTGGTTCCACTCGGCGCGGGGATCGATCCGGACCTCGATCGTTTCGAGGTTGAGTCTCCCCTTCCCCGGCTCGGGCTTTCCCGCGGCCGGCACGATCCAGAAGGAGCCCTTGAGCATATAGCCCATCTTTTTCCTGTCCGCCGTCAGGAGGAAGTTCTCAGCCTCCTGGATGACGACTTCATCCTTGCGGGCTTTCATATCATAGCGGTGGAGAGACCCGGCCAGCCCCTGCTCTTCGACCGGAGCGCCGCCCTCGGCGGACTTCGTCTCCAGATAATAGACCTGCCCTTCTTCGCCCGCCTGGAGGTTCCAGTAATAGCCGCTGGAAACCGGAAGGGCCAGGATGCGGTGGTCCAGGCCGTCGAAGTCGATCCGGAATATCTCCTCCGGCTTTTCCTCGGCCTTCTTCTCTGTTCCTTTTGCTTCGTCCTTCTTTTGCTCCTGTGCCTTCGCCGCCTCGGGCGCCTTAATTTCCTTCTTTTCTTCCTTCTCCGCCGGCTTCTCCTCGTCGCTCTCTTTGGCCAGCGGCGATGGCAAATCCTTTCTCAACACCGCGAGGTAGATCGAGTTCGTCATCCGCATGTCGGCGTTGGACTGGTCAAACCAGTTCTTGACCGGCCCGGCGTCGGTGCTCCCGAAAAAGTAGAGGTACTTACCGCTCTTGTCGAAGACCGGTTCCGCGGCTTCACTCAGACCATCGGTGACGGGAAATGACTTGTTCTGCTCCAGGGAATAGACATGAATCCTCTGGATGGACGCCGTTGTGTTGAGGGTGTAGGCGATCCACTTGGAATCGGGAGACCAGACCGTGGTCGTCGTCCTGGCGCGGAAGGGACCGTAGTAGTATTCCTGGCCGATCTTCTTAACGGCTTCCGTCTTGAGGTCGATCCAGAAGAGGCTCATGGAATTGTCGGCAAAAGAGATTTTCTGGCTGTCGGGCGACCAGACGAGAGAATCATAAAAGCCGGCCCCGTTGAGTTTGTACCGCTTGGGCTCGCCCTTGCCGTCCTGGCTGCGCACATAGAGCTCGTACTCCCCGGCTTCATTGGAGACATAGGCAATGGATTTGCCGTCCGGAGACCAGACGGGCGTCCGCTCGTGGGCGCCCGGGGTGTTGGTGAGGTTGCGGAAGTCGCCTTTCTCGGCCGGGACGGTGACGATCTCGCCGCGAAACTCAAAAACGGCGCGGGCGCCGGAGGGTGAGATAGAGCCGCTCCGGACCCACTGCGGGCCCCGGACGTAGCGCGGCCGGAGCTCGAGGAGGTCGGCAGCGAGGCCGAGGGTGAGCTTGGTCGTCTTGGCTGTCTGCGGGTCAAAAAGATGGAGATAGCCGGCCTGCTCGAAGATGATCTTCCCGGCGCCGGTGGAGGCGTTGAGGATGGGGAAGTCGCTGAAGCTCGTCAGCGGCTTGATCTCTTTCGTCTTGCGGTCGAAAGAGACCAGGTTGAACTCTCCGTTCCTGTCGGAGAGGAAATACATCTTATCCCCCAGCCACATCGCTTTGACGTCATTCGAGCGGCCCTTGGGTTGGGGGATTTTTTCGACCGAATAATCGCTCACCTTGAGGATCCAAATTTCCGAAACCCGGCCGCCCCGGTAGTGCTTCCATTGAGTGAAGGCATCCTGAAGCGGGTTATAGGCGATATATTGCCCGTCCGGAGAAAACGCCGCCCGGTAGATCGAAGGGATCTTGAATTCCTCGGGAAACCCGCCCTGGACGGAAACGCGGTAAAGCTTGAGGCTCCCGGGCGTCGCCATGCTGCGGGTCGATACAAAATAGACCGAAGCCCCGTCGGCCGTAAATCCCTGGACGAGGTCAATGCCGGGATGCCAGGTCAGGCGCTTCGGGATGCCGCCCTCGGCCGACACGATATAAACATCCAGGTTCCCTTCGTACTGAGCGCTGAAGGCGATCCATTTCCCGTCGGGCGAAAAGGCGGGGCTGTATTCGACGCCGATATCGGTCGTGAGCTGCCTCGGGCTTCCGCCGTCGAGGTCGGCCACCCAAAGGTTATTGGCATAGACAAAGGCAATTCGCGATTGGCTGATCGCCGGCTGGGCCAGAAGGCGCGTGTCCTTCGCGTCTATCCCGGCCGCCGTCTGAGAAAAAATGGCGAGCCCAAGAATAAAGATGAACGCACCCAGAATTCGCGAAGATTTCTTAAGCATGTTTCCTCCGTGTTAGATCAGACTCATTCCCTTAGATAGTAATACGAAGGCCGCTTCCAAAAGGTTCTGACGGCAAAACGGACTCTTCATTTCAGGACGTTCAGGAAAATCGTGATGATCACGGCGTTGGTGAAGTCGATGAAGAAGGCGCCGACCATGGAGACGACGAGAAAAGCATGCTTCGACCTCCCGTATCGCTCGACGATGGTCTTCATGCTGGCCATGGCGTTGGCCGTCGTCCCCATCATAAACCCGAAAAACCCGCTGCTCATCACTGCCGACTCATAATCGCGCCCCATGAGGCGGAAGACCGGCCAGAGGCAGGCCCCGGCGATCAAGACGATCTGCCCGACCAGGATGACGACGAGCGGCAGGACCAGCCCGGCCAGCTCCCAGAGCTTCAGGGTCATCAGGGCGATGACCAGGAAGAGCTGGAGGGCGACATGGCCGATGTCGTCGATGGTCCGCTGAGAGAGCCCCAGCCAACCGGTCAAGTCGTCGAAATTGCGGAGGATGGCGGCGACGAGCATCGCGCCGATGTAGGCCGGCAGAGTGAACCCGATCCTGGTGAAGAGATTGCTCAGCCAGGAGCCCGCCCACATCGCGATCATGATGACGACAAGGTTCTGGAGCAGGAGATAGGCCTCTCTGTCTTCATCGGCCGGAGCCTTTACGGGCCGCTCCCCCATTTTTTCCTCGACTATATTCTCGGCCGTGGCCGCATCGAACGCCCGCTCCTTTAGCTGGGCTTTTTTCAGTCTGTGCCGCTCGATGAGGAATGTGCCGATCGGGCCGCCGAGCAGGCCGCCGCAGACGATACCGAACATGGCCGCGGCTACGGCCACGGTCGCCGCGCCCGCGACTCCCGCCTTTTCGAAGAGCGGCGCAAAGGCCAGCCCGGTGGCCGGACCACCCGTTAGAGTCACAGAACCGGCCAGCAGCCCAAACAATGGATGAAGCCCGAAGGGCAGGGCGATCAGGATTCCCAGGACGTTCTGGAGAACGGCGAAGACGGTAGCCACGCCGAAGAATATGAGAACCTGGCGGCCCCCCTTCTTCAGGAATGAGACGCTCGCCCCGAACCCGATGGTGGTGAAGAAGGCGATCATCAGCGGGTCACGCAGGGTGGTGTCGAACTCGAAGAACGTCAGGTCGAAGGAGCGGGCGAAAAGGGTCAGGCCGGCGATGAGCAGACCGCCCACTACGGGGGCCGGGATGTTGACGCGCTCGAGGGGACGGATGAGGCGGCGGAGGCCGTAGCCGACAAATAGGACAAGGCCCGAGAAGGCCACGGTGTGGATAAAGTTCAGCCTAAGCACTTTCGTCCTCTTCTCGGAGTCGGCCAGTCCGCGATCAGAAATAAGAGCGTACAATATTCAAAGCCCGAATGCAAAATAAATGGGGGGGGGCAAAGGCGAAGGGTGTGGGTGAGGAAGTCCGTGGACGAC
>DQHV01000341.1 GCA_003524335.1 Candidatus Aminicenantota bacterium
GAGCGGGCATGGTTCCTCTCGGCTTACCGAGAGGAGAGCAAAGCGAGGACAGGGAGCGAATTTTTCACGCTGGGAAAAATTCGCGTCTTTCTGAGGGATTCTCCCGAGCTCAGTGGAAAAAAAGTGGCAAAAATGGTAAATTCTAGGGGCACCTGACGAGAATACACCGGTGGGCGGTTAGCTCAGCTGGGAGAGCGCGGCGTTCGCATCGCTGAGGTCGGGGGTTCGAGTCCCCTACCGTCCACCAATTTTTTTCCCCGGTGTCGGGCGGTGTCGTGAGATGATCGAAAAAGATATCTGGGTCTTGGCCGGGACGGCGGCCACCCTCGGGTTCGTTCACACCGTCATAGGTCCTGACCATTATCTTCCATTCATCGTGATGAGCCGGGCCAGACGCTGGTCACTTCCCAAGACGCTTCTGATCTCTTTTCTCTCCGGGCTCGGCCATGTCCTGAGTTCCGTCGTGCTCGGGTTCGCCGGCATCGCCCTCGGGATCGCTGTAGCCCGGCTAGAAGGGATTGAATCCGTGCGGGGGAGCCTGGCCGCCTGGCTCCTGATCAGCTTCGGGTTCGCCTATTTCGTTTGGGGGCTCTGGCGGGCGCTCAAGAGGCGGCCCCATTGTCATGCCCATGTCCACTCTGAAGGTGATGAGCACGAACATGGTCACGTCCATCAATCGGACCATTATCATCTCCACGGCCGTAGGGAAAAAACCTCCATGACACCCTGGATCCTCTTCACCATCTTCGTCTTCGGGCCCTGCGAGCCGCTCATCCCCATCGTGATGTACCCGGCCGCCAAGCACAACACTCTCGGCGTCGTCCTGGTCACCGCGGCCTTCGGGCTGACGACTATCGGTACCATGCTGGTCCTGATCACCCTCTCTTCATGGGGGCTGAGCTTCCTGCCGCTCGGGAAGCTGGAACGGTACGTCCATGCTCTGGCCGGGGCGATGATCTTCATCTCCGGCCTCAGCGTTCAATTTCTGGGCCTCTGACCGGGGACACAGCGGCTTGCGTCCCCGCGGACGATGGCGATGAAATTCATGGTCGACTGCATGCTGGGGAAGCTGGCCAAGTGGCTCAGAATCCTCGGCTTTAACGCCGCCTACCTGAACAAGGCCGAAGACGGAGAACTCCTTCTCCTGGCCCGGCGTGAAAAACGGGTCCTCCTGACGAAAGACCAGGAGCTGCTTCAATCCGCCGCCGGCCTTCCCAGCCTTTTTGTCGAGAGCGACGATTGGCAGGAGCAGGTCACTCAGGTCCTCGACGCCTTCCGGCTGCGGGACCGGGCCAAGCCGCATTCGCGCTGTCTCGGCTGCAACGTCGAGCTCAAGAGAATCCCGAAGAGGATGGCCAGGAACCTGGTAACGCCCTTCGTCTTCGAACGGGCCGTCTCTTTCGCCATCTGCCCGTCCTGCGGCCGCGTGTTCTGGCCGGGCACCCACTTCGAAGACATGGACCTGAAAATTGGCCAAATCTTCCGGAAAAAAACCGAACCAAAGGAAAAAAGGCCGATGACCGGAGGGATAAGCAGAAACCGCCGGGAAGGATAATCAAAACGGCCTGAGTTTCGTATAATATATAGAGACCGGACAAAAAGAAGGAGGACGCATGATCATCACGACGACTCCCCAGATCGAAGGCAAGAAGGTAAAATCCTATCTCGGCTTAGTCAGCGGAGAAGCGATCATGGGCGCCGATATAATCAAGGACCTATTCGCCGGAATCCGCAACATCGTCGGCGGCCGCGCGGCCGCCTACGAGCAGGAGTTGAGGCGGGCGAAAGAAATCGCCATCGCTGAGATGACGGAGAGTGCCAACGGCCTCGGGGCCAACGCGGTCATCGGCGTCGACCTGGACTACGAAACCCTCGGCCAGGGCGGCAACATGCTTATGGTCAGCGCCAGCGGCACCGCCGTCAAGTACGAGGACGCATAAGGGGGGATCAGCATGGACAAGCATGTTCAGCTCATCGGCATCCTCTGGATCGTCTACGGAATTATGGGGCTTCTGTTTGCTTTCTTTATCTTTCTGGTGCTCTTCGGAGTGTCCTTTATCCCTGACCTGGGCAACATCGCGCCCGGAATCCTGAGGCTCATCGCCTGGATTTCCAGCCTCTTCTTCCTGGCCTTGGCGCTGCCGCAGATCATCGCCGGGATGGGACTGATGAAGCGGAAAGAATGGGGACGGATCCTGACCCTCATCGTTTCGTTCTTCCATCTGATCAGCTTCCCGCTGGGGACGGCCCTGGGCATTTACTCGTTTGTCATCCTCCTCAAGCCGGAGACGATCAAGCTTTTTAACCCTATCCCTTAAAAACTAGACGGAAAACCAGCAGAGCCTTGACAGCCTCCCCCAGAAAGTATTAAATAGAAATCGTAAGCAAAGAGGCTAAAAAGGGGTAGGCTCGTCACATCTCTATCGTTTTATGATGACGCTCTCTTTTTCCTGACCTATTCGCCAGATTCCCTGGACAGAGCCGGGGTGTCGCCGGACGATTAGCGGTCCCGGCGATTCTCCTCTCCAGCTCGCCCCTTTTGGCCGGGGAGGGAGGGGAAAGATGAACCCGAAGGTCACAGTCCAGGAGAGTCCACAGACGCTTCCGCAACCGCCAATGCCCGGGACGTCACGCCCGACCAAACACCGAAAGCCGCTGGCCCGTAAGGTCATCGGTTTAGCCGCTTGGGCGGGTCCTCGGGTAGGCCGGCTCGGCCCACTTCGGAGGGCCTTGACGGATTCCTGGGAGAGAAAGATCCGCAAGGGGATCAAGGCCGATATCGAGAAGGGGATCCATCCGCCGGGCGTTGTTCGTGACCGGGCCGAGATGGGCATCGCCATGTTGCGGACCATCGAGCGGGGAGTGGCCGAGGGCCGGCTGGGACGGCCGGCCGTGGATCGGCTGCTCAACGTTTTGGTCGGGGACTCTCTTGTCAGTCACGGCATCCCGAGCGTCAAGGATCAGTTCAAGGCTCGGTTCGGTTTCCGGCCGCCAGGCTTCCTGCTGATCAGCCCGACCAAAACCTGCAACCTCCGCTGTACTGGCTGCTATGCGGATTCCGGGGCGACTCCAGAAAAACTCGAATGGCCGATCATCCTCCGTCTGGCGAGGGAAGCCCGCGAGCTCTGGGGCGCCGTTTTCATCGTCATCAGCGGCGGAGAACCTTTGGCCTATCGAGACGAGGGAAAAACCGTCCTCGACCTGGCCGAGGAGAATCCGGGCTGCTTCTTTATGATGTACACCAACGGGACCCTCATCGATGACGAGGTCGCCCGGCGATTGGGGAAGACGGGAAATCTCATTCCGGCCATCTCCGTCGAAGGGTTGCGCGAAGAGACGGACAAGCGGCGCGGCGCCGGGATCTTCGACCAGGTCGTAGCCGCCATGAAGCGGCTGCGCCGCGAGAAGGTGCTCTTCGGAATCTCGATGACGGCCACCCGCGGGAACGCCGAACATCTGCTTTCCGACGAGGTCATTGATTTTTATTTTTACCGGATGGGCGCGCTTTATGGCTGGCTCTTCCATTATATGCCCATCGGCCGGGCCTACACCCTGCAGATGCTCCCGACGCCCGAGCAGCGCCTCTGGATGTGGCGGCGTTCCTGGCAGCTGGTCAACGAGCGTCATGTGTTCATGGCCGATTTCTGGAACAGCGGCACCGTTTCGCTCGGCTGCATCAGCGCCGGACATGAAGGCGGGTATATGACCGTGGATTGGGACGGAAAGGTCAGCCCCTGCGTGTTTATCCCGTATTCACCTTTAAATATCCACCAGGTCTACAGCCAGGGGAAAACATTGACTGACGTCTGGCTTCATCCGTTCTTAGCCAGGCTTCGCGCCTGGCAGGCGGATTACAGCAACGAGAAGCGGTACACTAAGGGGAGCCGGCACGGGAACTGGATGATGCCCTGTCCCATCCGCGACCATTACGACGAGTTCTTCGCGATGCTCCGGGAGCACGGGCCCGAGCCCGTCGACGAGAGCGCCCAAGCCGCCATGCTCGACCCCGAATACCGGCGCGGCATGGTCTCGTACAACCGGGCCGTGGCCGATCTCTTCGACCCTATCTGGAAGACGAGATACATGGAGGGCAAGGAATGAACAGGGCTGCCGGGATCAACTGAATCTCATGATCACAGCCGAGCGGGGATCATTTCCGGCCATGACGGCCAGACTTTTGCTCGCTTCCGTCCTCATCGCGTGCTCAACCCCTCCGCTTTCTGCGACGCTTGAAGGTCCCCCATCCAATCAGCCGGTGTTCGGCAACGACCGGACCCCAGGTAGAGAGAGGGTATGGCGCCGCCTGACCGAGTATTCCATCAAGGCCAGAGTCCCCATTCTCGGCGATATCGGCCACGTAGGGACGTTCGCCATCGAAGCAGAAGTGCGCCGGACCGGTGACTTCCAGGATAGGGTTTTTCGCATCTTTGGCCGCTCCAAGCCAGAGCTGGCCAAGAAGGGCAAAGACTACAGCGGCGAACTCGAGATGGTTAGGGCGCTTCCCATAGAGGGAGAGGGTGGACGCGACGAGATGGAAGTCGGGATAGCCGGGACGGCGATCAGTTCGTCTTCGGGGTACTTCAAGAAAAACGGGGTCAGTGAGGCTGAGAGCATCGCTTTCTACCCGGACTACGCCGTCTCCAGGAGGGAAAATGGGAGCGAGAAAAGGGTCGAGGGCAGCTGCGGCTGCCTCATTTCAGCCATGGAGCACTTCCTGGAGCACGAAATCAGGGAGGGCGATGTCTATGAATCGAGGTTTGTCTTCGGCGGGGCAAGGGTTTTTCCGATCGATTTTACGACCTATGACGGTGTTGAGAAGGACGAGAAGGGGATGCCAAAAATCGTCAAGAAGAAGGGCGGCATCCGCCTCTGGCTGAGCAAAGAAGGACCGTACAAGGACACCTACCTTCGCCTGATGATTCAGTATAAATGGTACCTCACGCTTCATCTGGAGATGGTGAAAAGCACCTGATCTCGGTCGCACCTACCTCTCAGGACGGCTTTTAGAGCCGGACCGAAACGCCTCCCCTGATTAGAAAGCCATCCCAGATCCCGGCATCGATGAGAAGGTGAATGTTGGGAGTTATGACGGCCTTGAGACCGAGGTTGAGCTGGAGAAAGGGCACGAACCCGGGCAGGAAGAAGTCTTCTCCTTCCGCCTCTATTTCTTCTTTAAGCTTCGTGATGCTTTTGCTGACCGAATCGCTGTAGTGTTCCGAAGCCTCGCCGGGAAGGTCCAGGTCACCGCTGTAGGAATAGTTGATTTGGGCCTGTTCCAGGGCGGATGCGGTGGCGGCTCCCAGGCCGACGGTCAGATAGGGATGGAGGACTGAGGAAGGGAAAATATCCCAGCGCAGGCTCAGATGGAAGGACCAAGGCTTGATCAAGAACTCGCCCGCCGAGGTGGCGCTGAAATGGGCATTTTGCTGAGTGAACGGGTCCTCTAGAATGAGTGATGTCGATACCTCGGGCAACGACACCCTCATCGTTGTCTTTTCGATCGAAAACCCGAGGCTGAAGGACCCTTTCTCTCCGCCGGGATAGTACCTGACCTCGAACCCAAAGTTGTCGCCTCCGGAGTCAAACCGAACCTCCTGACCATAGCTTTTTTCGACCAGCATCGGGTAGTCGGCCTGGATGTCCCCGAGGATTTTATCCTTCAGTTCAGTTTCCAGAGCGTCGTTGATGCCTTCTTCTATGACAGTACGGAGGAGGTCGATGCTCCACCTCGAATAGTGGAACCCGAACTCCCAGCGGCCCTGAGGACTCGCCGCCGCGGCCTGTCCCAGGAAACCCAATCCAAAAATGAAAACGGCGAGAACCCCGCTAACGCTTTTCCTCATCGTCCTGACCTCCTTTAATTCACCAACGATAACCAGTGCTGATGAAGAGCGTGTTGCGGCGCACCGCTCCTTCATCCCCTACAGAATAATAGGCCTGGAGTTTTAGCTTTTTCAGGAAATACCAGTTGAACCCAGCCAGGATGACCCAGCTCTGGCCGGCGCGAAAATCCTCCAGGGTCATAGCTTCCTCCGTGCGGACGCCCCGGCCGTATCCGATGAAAACAAAACTGTCCGCCGAAAAATAGCGTCTGAGGTTCGCTAACCAAGCAAACCTGTCTCCAGTGTCCCCGATAGAGTAATACCAGCGCCAATAAGCATAGAAGTTGCCAAAGTAGTAGCCCAGGCTGCCCAGGAGTTGGGAAACACGCTCCGATATAAAATCCATCTTGCGGAAACCCAAAGAGATCTCCGCCGAGGAAAGGACCGCTTGGTAGGCTTCGAATAGGTAGGCCGTATCGGGGTAACAGACACCGCTCGGAGAATAGGAGAAGTCCATATAGCCGTAAGCTCTCTTCCACAGGCGGGGATAGAATTCCAGGCCGTAGCGGCGATCCTTTTGGCCTGCCCTCTCCGTCTGGTTATACTTAAGCACAAGGGGTGCTGCTTTTTTAAAGAGGCTCGTTTGAAGGGCGATATTCTGGTCGAGGTAACGGCTTCTTTCGTCGCTGAAATTCTCCGTTTGATGCTCGTAGCGCAGCTCGAACTTTTCTTGTTGGCGGGGCTTCGTCTTTTGAAACTCCCGTTTGTATTCCTCATTCTGAGGATCAATACGAAGAGCCGCCCTGAAATTGGCCTCGGCTTGAGCTAAGTTCCCTTGCCAGAGATAGACGCGTCCGATCCGGAAATAGACATCGGGGGAGGCGGGATCCTTCTCTCTAACTTGCTCGTAGAAAGCGAGAGCCTCGGCATACTGACTCTGCCAGGAGGAGATCTCGGCCAGACCGATCAAGGCTTCGCCGTTGCCGGGATTAAGCATGAGGACCTGATTAAACCCCTTTCCCGCCGCCTTATAGTCATGCTTCCAGGCGTTCACCCTCGCCCGGAACAAAAGAACATCGGTGTTCTCGGGGTGGGCCAGCACCAGATCGTCGATCNNGAGGATGATGGGGATGGCCAGGGCCAGAACGAGAATTCGCTTAAAAATCGGCGTGTTGTCCATGTCTCATCTTGCCTGGGCAAAGCCCTTCTTCTGCATAGCGCCCCACTCCTCCTTTCCTCTGTAGAAATCGAAGAAGGCGAGGACCCGGACGAGAGTCAGCCACTGGCGGTACAGAATGTTCTCGAGCAGGCTGAAAAGCGTTAAGATCAGAATATCTTGCCGTCGGGGATAGCACTCGCTGGAGTATTCTCCCAGCAAAATGGAGAGAAGGGAAAGGAGCGTCCCCAGCACCACGGCGACCAGAAAGAAAAGCACGGCGAACGGATAGTTCACGAGCCCGAGAGTGATACAGGCCGCAAACATGATATACCCCAGGAGTTCGATGAAGGGACCCAGCATCTCGAAAACGAAATAGAAAGGCATCGCAAAAAGCCCGGTGATGCCGTAACGCGGATTGAAGAGCATGCTCTTGTTATGGAGCAGTGTGTCGAGAAGGCCCCGGTGCCATCTGTTTCTCTGCCGGGCTAGGCACTTCAGCGTCTCCGGAGCTTCCGTCCAGCAGATGGGGTCCGGGATGAAGCGGATCTCGAAGGGCCTCTTCATGTTGTGGAGATGGCGCCTCATCCGGACGATAAGGTCCATATCCTCGCCGATGGATTCGACCCTATAGCCGCCGCACTGGAGGGCGATGTCCTTACGGAAGAGGCCGAAGGCGCCCGAGACGATCAGCACGCTCTTGAGCATGCTCATGCCGATCCGGCCTCCCAGGAAGGCGCGGAAGTATTCGAGGATCTGGAAGCGGGCCAAGGCATTGCACGGCAGCCGGACTTCCTGCACCTGGCCGCACTTGACCATACAGCAGTTGCTCAGCCGGATGACCCCGCCGGCGGCTACAGTTTTTTCCGGGTCTTCCAGGAAGGGCCGGACCATCTTGAGCAGGGCGTCTTTTTCGAGGAGCGAATCGCCGTCCACCGCGCAGAATAGAGGATAACGGGAAATGTTCAGGCCGGCGTTCATCGCATCGGCCTTTTTCCCGTTCACCTTATCGACCACGACCAGCTTGGGATGAGAGGGTGAGGTGTAGATCCCCTTAACCGGCTTGTGGTCCACGACTTTACGGAAGACCCGCCGGCTCTTCTCGAGCTGGAAGGACCTGATCAGGGCGCCCAGCGTCTGGTCCGTCGACCCGTCGTTGACGACGATGACTTCGAACACCGGATATTCCAGAGCGAGGAGCGAGTTAACGCTTTCGATAATGGTCTTCTCTTCATTATGGGCCGGAGCGATGATGGATATGGGCTTGACCAACGGCAGCCGGAAGATCTCTTTGAAACTGATATAGGTCGTCAGTTCGCGGTGACGGAAGAGGCCGAAAAGCGAGAGAACGGTGAAGAGGAGATAGAAAGCGTTGATCAGGAAAAAGTAGATCAGGATAACGATGTTGACCGAGTGCAGAATAGCGTGGAGAACATCGCTCATGGCATCAGGCCGCCTCGCCTGGAAATATCATGTCGTTTAAAACCATGACCGACATGTCTCGGGCGTATCTGTCCTCTTCCTGGCCGGCTACCTCCTTCAGCCGCCGGACTCCTTCCTCGCCTATCTCGGCCAGGCCGTAGCCGGCGTTGTAGCGGACATACCAGAAGGGAGAGAAAAGAGATCTCTCGAGGACGTCCAGGGTCTTCAAGTTCTTCATTCTCCCCAAGCTCTTGACTGCCTGGGCCTTCACTTCCCAGGCCCCGTCTGAGGACAGGGCGATAAGCGTGTCTACGGTCTTGGGGATAAGCAGCTTCCCCAACGTCCGGGCGACCCGGATGCGGATCTCTTTGTCCGGATGTCCGGCCAGGGCGACGACGTCTTCATACAAAGTCTGTAGGGGAATAGCCCCGACAAGCTCCACGAGCAGGCCCAGCTTGTCCACCGGTAGAGGCTTATTCAAAAACGCTTTGACGAGCGGCTCGGTCCGGCTCCCCAGGCCGAAGATGATGTTGAAATAGGCCTGGACTGTGAAGCCGGTATCTTCCTCAAAGGCCTTGAAGATCTGGCGCATCGTTTCCGGGGAAGGGATGCGGGCGAGGGCGTTGATGACCGCCAACTTGATGATGGGCTTGTCATCGAGGAGCCGGAAGAGGAAGGCGCTATCGACCGGGTCAAAGAAAATAATGAACAGACGGATGCTCTGGAGGCGTTTGGTGGTCCTCCGGGAGGCGACCCCCCTTAGGCAGCGACCCCTGATCGCCTGGTTGAAGATAATCCTGAGTTGGTCTCGGCCTTCCCCGACGATGATATCCCCGAAATCCAGGAGCACCCGAGTCAAAACCGCCCGATGGCGCCCGTATTTCCGGGCTACGCCCAGCGAGAAGTCCGGGTCAAGCAGGGAGATCGCCTCCAGGATGTCCTTCTCTATCTGCTTATAGAGTCGGTCAAATTGAACCTTCCGCTGCTCGAGGACGAGGCGTCGGACGATGATAAAGACAAACAGGGAAACCGAGAACAGGAGCAGGAAAAGGAGGCTGTAGGCGGTGATGATAAGGGAAGGGCTCATGGTCCGGAGTTGAGGTTCTTTTTGATCTTGGCTATCAGGACCTGGGGAGAAAAGGGCTTGGTGATATAGTCGACGGCTCCGATCTCCAGCCCCTTGAGCACATCGGCCTCCTCGGAGAGGGAGCTGAGAATGACCACGGGGGTGCGGGCGTTCTCCTCGTCTTTGCGGTAGATCGACAGGAACTGGAAACCGTTGAGGTCGGGCATCATGACGTCGAGAAGGATGAGGTCGGGGGTTTCTTGGAAGGCCTTCTTCAGTCCATCCACACCCGAGTTCGAGGTGCGGACCAGGTAGTTTTCCTTCTGCAGGAAATGGGAGATGATGTTGATGGTCGTGGGATCATCGTCGACCACTAAAATCTTCTTCATGCCGTTGGACGCTGCGGGTGCAGCGGATGACTCATCTCGCTGCTCGGCGGCTTCCTGTGACCGCTCCTCCAGGGTGACGGACGGCGCTTCGATGGGGTCTTTTTCTTTTCGGTCGCCTTCTCGTGAGCTCTCGACGATATTCCGGAGTTCCTGGACCTGCTCGAGCATGTTGAGGGTGATGCTCGTGACCTTTTCCAAATTGGCTTTGAGCTCGGCGGTTCGCCCGGAATGAGACCCCACCTNNCGGCTTTTTCCATTTCTTCAAATCCAATATGCAGTCTATTCGGCAATATCTTATTAACTTACAGATAGACGCAAAGTTCCATCCCCTTTGCCGGTGAATCTAGGGGGGATTTTCCCGCTCCCCTCCTCCCCGCCAGGGGGAGTGGTCCGTCACCGCGGGAGGTGAGGCCGAACTGGATCAGTGGCGGGCGTAATCTCTCTGTTCGTGGGTGTATTGATGGAAGCAGTTGCGGCCCGAGTCCTTGGCGTGGTACATGGCGATATCCGCGTTCTTGATCAGGGTGTCCGCGTCGGGACCGTCGTCGGCGAAGATGGCGACACCGATGCTGGCCGTGATCGCGATTTTCAGGCCGTCGAACTCGAACGGCTTGTTGAAGGAATGAAGAATCCGCTCGGCCACATTCTTGGCCACGTCCGTCTGGCGGATCTCGGGCAGGAGAAGGATGAATTCATCTCCTCCCCAGCGGGCGATGGTGTCCCCCTTGCGGAACATGTTGAGCAGTCGGTTGGCCACGCCCTTGAGCAGCTGGTCGCCGATGTTATGGCCGTGGGTATCATTGACTTTCTTAAATTCGTCCAGGTCGAGCATCAGGATGGCCAGCCTCTGGAAATCCCTCTGAGCTTGAGCCAGGGCCATATTGAGCCGGTCGAAAAAGAGGAACCGGTTGGGCAGCTCCGTCAGATGATCGGTGACGGCGTTGTAGCGGAGCTTCTCTTCGTAGCGCTTGCGCTCGGTCAGGTCGTGAAGGACCAGGACCAGGCCGCAGATGTTCTCTTTCTCATCCTGGATGGCCGTGGAAGTCAGTTCGATGGGTGTCTTCTCGATATAATTGACGATCTGAATGTTCCCTTTGATGGGGTTGGGGGAGCTGTCCGCGAGCAGCTCCGGGATGGCCACGCGGACGAGCTTCCCGGTGTCCTCATCCACCAGATGGAGGACGCTGGTCAGCGGCTTGCTGATGCTCTCCGGCTGGTTCCAGCCGGTCAGTTTTTCAGCCACCGAGTTCATGAAGGTGATGTTGCCGAACCGGTCGGTGGCGATGACGCCCTCGCCGATGCTCTGGAGGATCGTCGACAGCCAGCTTTGCCGCTCCCTCAGCTTGATCTCCATCTGGTGCTTGTAGAGGGCCATCTCGATGACCGTCATCAGCTCCTTCTGCTCGACCGGTTTGAGAGTGTAGCCCAGCGGCTCCGTGAGCTTGGCCCGCTGGAGAGTATTTTCATCGGTATGGGCGGTCAGATAAATCACCGGGATATTGAACCCCTCGCGGATCTTCTCGGCCGCCTCGACACCGTCCATCTCCCCGCGCAGAATGATGTCCATGAGGATCAAATCGGGATGGGTTGTCTCCGCCTTTTCCACAGCGTCTTCCCCGGTCCCCACGACCGCGCAGACCTCGTAGCCGGCGTTGCGGACCATATCCTCGATGTCCCGGGCGATCAGTCCCTCGTCCTCGACGATCAGGATGCGGATCTTGTCCATGATCATGTCCTTTGCCTGTACTTAACTTCTTGAAAGTGGATGGTGAACTCGGTTCCCTTATCACGGACGAGGTCGATGGAGGCATCGATCTGACTGACCAGGGTGTTGACGATCTGCAGGCCCAGGGTCTCTGTCTTGCGGAAGTCCAGCTCCTCCGGAAACCCAACCCCGTCGTCCTTCACCCGCAAGACGTACGCATCCCCCTCCGCCCGGCGGAGGTCGATGCCTAGCTCGCCGCTCCGCCCCTCCGGAAAACCGTGCTTCAGCGCGTTCGAGACAAGTTCGTTGACGATCAGCCCGCAGGGGATGGCCGTGTTGATGTTCAGATGGACTTCCTCGGCCTCGATCTTCAGATAAACCCGGGAAGCGTCGACCTGGTAGGAGTGGAAGAGGTGGGTGGCGAGGTTGCGGAGGTACTGGGAGAACTCGATGCGGGAGAAGTCGGAAGACTGGTAGAGGCGCTCGTGGATGAGGGCCATGGAGCGAATACGTCGCTGGGACTCCTTGAACATCTCGAGGACGAAGGGGTCCTTGATCTGCCGGGACTGGAGGTTGAGGAGGGAGGAGATGACCTGCATGTTGTTCTTGACCCGGTGGTGAATCTCCCGGAGGAGCACCTCCTTTTCCTGCAGCGACTCCTGGAGCCGGTCCTCGGCCTTCTTGCGCTCGGTGNNCGGGAAGGTGTAGAGGTCGACCCACCCGGTCACTTCGCCTCCTGTGCCCACCTTGGCCACGACCTCGTAGGCCGACTCGGATGTTTCGAGGGTCTTTCGGGTCGGGCAGATATCGCAGGCCCTGTCGCGGAGATGATAGGCTTCATAGCACTTCTTCCCGACGAGAGGGAGAACATGGGAATACCAATTCTCCATAGTCTTGTTGACCCGGAGAATGGTGTAATCCTCGGCCAGGATGGAGATTCCGTCCTGGATGCTTTCAAACATGCTGGACAGGAAGCGTTCCCGCTCCTGGACGTCCTCCTCGGTCTTCTTGCGGTGGATGACCATGGCGATCTGGTCGCAGACGAACTTAAGGATGTTTTTGTCCTCCTCGCCGTAGCGGAGACCCTCGGTGTAGGTTTGGACGACCAGGACACCGATGGTTTGCCCGTTGATGTTCAGCGGCACGCCCAGCCAGTCGATGGACGGTGCGCCGATGGATTCGACCTCTCCGCGCCGCTCGAGCTCGGCAAAGATCTCCGGCGAGGCCAGGAGAGCCTGTCCCGTCCGCAACACGTACTCGGTCAGCCCCCGGCCGAGCGGCTTGGGCTCGGGGGGAGTGTCAAACTCGTCCACGAAGTAGGGGAAACTCAGGATGCTGTGGACCGAATCATAGAGGGAGATGTAGAAATTGTTGGCCGGCATCAGGCCGGAGATGACCTGGTGGATCGAGTGGAAGAGGCCCTGGAGGTTCTGGGCGGAGTTGGCCGCCTCGGAGATCTGGAAGATCGACTCGTTGACCCGTTCCATCCGCTTTCCTTCTGAAGCCTCCAGAGAAAGGGTGATGGCATCTCCCACCGAGATGGCGAATTGCTGTTCTTCCAGGCACCACTTCCTCTCCCGGCCCGAGTGCTCGTGACAGATGATCCCGATGATTGCGCCGTGGCGACGGATCGGGATGTCCATCATCGAGACGATGCCTTGCGGCTTCAGATAGGACTCGGCGAATTCGCAGGTCCTCGGGTCGGACAGGGCGCTGTCGGCGGCAATGGCGCGGGACTCCTCGAGAGCCTTGAAGTAGTGGGGGGATTCCTTGGCTTTGAGAACCATCCCCTTGTCATGGACATTTTCCGCCCGGCTGTAGAGATCACGACAGGCAATCTCGGTGTGTTCGGGGTTGAAGAACCAGACGCTCACCCGGTTCACGCCGATGGTGCGGGCGGCGATCTCGGTGGTCCTCCTGAGGGTGGAATCGAGGTCCGAGAAGTCCATCTTGGCCAGCTCCAGGAGGGCGGCTTGATAGCGGATGACCTGATCGGCCCGATTCTGGACTTCCTTATCCTCCTGCTTCTGCCGGGTGATTTCGAGCAGGCTCCCCTCGCAATGAAGGACCCGGCCCTTGGAATCGACGACGGCATGGGCATTGTCCTGAACCCAAATCACTCGGCCGTCGATCCGCTTCACCTGGAACTCGAAATTGCGGAGGACTCTGTTTTGGGCCAGGAGGGCGGCGGAACGTTCACCGTCCCTCGGGTCGAGATAGAAATCCAGGGCGAATCTTCCCAGGACGGATTGTTTTTCTTCGAACCCCAGCATCTGGACCATGGTCGGGTTGAGGTCAATGATCCTTCCGTCCGGGCTCCTCCTGTAAAGGCCTACGGGAATGCCCTCGAACAGGGCCCGGTATTTGTTCTCGCTCTCGCGCAGGTCATCGCTGGCGCTTTTCCGCTCGGTGATGTCGATGATCGCGCCCTGAATAGCCGGCTTTCCCTCGTAGATAATCCGGGCGCCCAGCACTTCGGCGTCGAAGACCGAGCCGTCTTTGCGAACGGCCCGGAACTCGTACCGCGCGGTCCTCTTCCGGCCGTTCTCCCGCAACCGGACCTGGCGTTCCACCGTCTTCCAGCTTTCCGGAGAGACGAGCTTCTGGACCGACACGCCGATGAGTTCTTCCGGCCGGTCATACCCGAAGATCTCGGCGAACTTCCGGTTGCAGAACCGGAGAAAATAGTCCTGGGTGATGTAGATCCCGGTCAGAGAATTGTCGACCAGCCGCCTGTAATTCTTCTCCGATTCCTTCAGGCTTTGCTCGGACCGCTTTCGTTCCAGGGCGTTGACGAAGATCTCGCCCACGATCTTGAGGAGGGTGAGGGTTCTCTCCGACCAGGTCTTTTCCCGGCGCATCGAATCGAACCCGAGAAATCCGACCAGGGAGTTGTGGAGGATCATCGGGACGGCGACGAGGGATTTGATCCGGAGATTTTGCAGCAGCTCTCTTTCTGCCCCGGCCTCTGGGGGAAGGTCCTGGACACGGGGAATGTAGATGTTCTCTCCTTGCCGGAGCCTGCTCATATACCAGGGGAAGGCCTGGACGGGGACATCCTGCATTCTGTCTTTTAAGGAAGGGACTCCCCGGGCGCACCATTCGTGGGCATCGTAACCATGGCCGTTTTTGAACAGGAAGACGGCGCTGTGGTCGACACCCACGGTCTTCCCGATTTTTTTTAGGGCGTCTTCAATCCCCTTGTCGAGGTCTTCCGGGGCCAGGTTAATGAATTGGGTGGAGATGGCCGTGATCAGGTCTTCAAATTGAAAACGGGAGTTATTGGATTGCCGGGAAGCCCGGGAGTTCGCGGGCTTCCTCGCCGCTTTTCTTGTCCCATTGGCCTTATCTCTTACAGCTATTGCCATTGTCTGTGCGCCTCTCTACACGCCGTCCCCGGGTGGACCACACCTATATGACGTTCCTGCATACTGTATTTAAGGGGCCGCCCGCGGGCAATCGCCCATGAGGATGAATCGCGGGGGGATTTTTGTCTCACCCGTGTCACCCCTAAGGGTGAATGGGGCAGAGAGTGTGGCAATATAGGGGGCTTCGGAGGGCGAAATGAAGAAAGCCTGGCCGCTGGTGATCCTTCTTCTGGCGGGACTTGTTTCCCCTGGGCATTCCGGGACCAAGGGATACCTCTTCGTGATCGGCGGGGGAGACCGGCCGGAGAGCATGATGAGACGGTTTGTCGGCCTGGCCGGACGGTTCGGAAGCGGCAAGATCATCGTCCTTCCGATGGCCAGCAGCGAGCCAGCGGAAACCGGCGCCAGTCTGGTCGCCGAGAAGCCGCAGCTTCTGGGCATCGGGGTCGACGAAGAAACGGCCATCGTCGTCGGCCCGGATGAGAAGTTCGAGGTCGTTGGAAACTGGAATGTCATCGTCTACGACGCTTCCCATGCCTCCGTGGCCATCATGCCGTCGAGGGTCATCGGTCTCCGCGGAATGATCATGCACGTGCTCGTGGCCGGCGACCGGTTCGACCTCAAAAAGAGAAAGGCGGTGCGCTGATGCGGACCGGAAAAATCCGCCTCCCTCATACCCTGGTCCTGATCTATGCCATGGTGATCTTGACGGTCGTGGCCACCTGGATCGTCCCCGGCGGCCAGTACCAGAGGGTAGAAAAGGACGGCCGCACCGTCCCTGTGGCCGGCACCTTCGCCTTGACCAACCGCAATCCGCAAGGTTTGGGAGCGCTCTTCATATCCCCTGTCAAAGGGTTCATCGACGCCGCCGCCATCATCGCCGTCGTCGTTGTCATGCGCTACGCGGGCCGGGTGCAGCTGCGCTGGGAGAAGTGGGCCAAGTGGCTCCTCCCGCTGGTGGTGATCTGGGTGATATTCGGGCTGCTCACCCTCATCCCTCCCGTCTTGATGCGCTGGGGGCCGTTCTGAGCGGGCCGGCGATTTCGCTCCCGGCGCTCGAAATTCACCCAGGCTGCGGCTATATCCTTTAATCCCGGGGGGGGAACTCAGGCCAGGCAACCTTTTATCCCTCTTTTTCATCTTATCCATATGAGGAAGACATGAACGCCTGTTGCTCGGCTCTGGCACTTGCCACAAGGCCCCTCTTGAGGGATAATGGCCCCCAGGTTGCCTTTATCCTTGTCCCGGCGGCGCTTCCTCTCATGACGGCAGACGAAAGAGACTGGAAAAAAAGCCCCTCCATACCCCTATCCACCCTCTCTGTTCTCATCAAGAAAAGCCAGGGGGGAGATGAAGGAGCCATGGAAAAGATTTACGAGCATTACAAGAGGCCCCTTTTTAACCTGGCCTATCGGCACACTTTTGACCGCCTGGCCGCCGAAGACCTCCTCCAGGACATTTTTGTTAAGATTTTCTCGCATCTCGGGGAAGTCGTCAGGGATGAGACCTTTGTCGCCTGGATGTACCGCATCGCCCTCAACACCTGCTACTCCTATCTTCGCAGCCGGCGGAGCCGGCAGGGACATTCTATCCCCCTCAGCGAAATCGAGGGGAAAAAGGAAGAGGCCGTCTATGACGGGCATGAAGAGAGCCTGGCCGGGCCTTTGGACGAGGCGGTCCAGAAGCTTCCGGAAAAACTCCGGGCCGTCTTCATGCTCCATGACGTCCAGGGGCATACCCACGAGGAAATCGGACGGATGCTCGGGTTTACGGTCGGAACATCCAAGTCCCAGCTGTTCAAGGCCCGGATGAGGATCCGGGGATTCCTTAAAGATAAGAAAGCTTTATAGGGAGTGCGACCATGAAATGCGCGGCCGCCCAGGAACTGATCAGCGATTATGTAGACGGTGCTCTCGGCCCGGACAGGGAAGGGGAACTCAAAGCCCACTTGGAGAGCTGCCGGGATTGCCGGGAGCTGGCCTACGATTTCGCTTCCATCGTCCGGGGAGCAAAGGATCTGGCATCCCTTGAGCCCTCGCCCGCGGTCTGGCCGAGGGTCGCCGCTGCGGTGAGAGAAGCTCTGCAGGAAGCCCCTGCTGCAGCCCGAGAGAAGAAAAGCTGGTTGGGTGCATTCTGGAGTCCGGCTGTACTCAGGTACGCGGCAGCGGCCGCCCTTGTCCTCGTGGCCATCGGCGGGCTCGTCCTCTGGCAAAAACCATGGTCGACCGCCGGACCGGCGACGCAAGGCTCGGTCGAATTCACTCTGGCCAAGCTCCAGGAGGCCCAGAGCCATTATGAAAAAGCCATTCAGGCCCTGAGTGAGGCGGTGCAATCACGGGAAGGCGGCATGGACCCCCGGCTGGCCGAGGTCTTCCAGCGCAACTTGACGGCGATGGACGAAACCATCCAGGCCTGCCGGCAGATCACCCAGGAAGACCCCGACAACCTGACGGCCCGGGCTTACCTTCTGACCGCGTACCGGGAGAAGGTGAATTTCCTGGAGGAAATGGTGGGGGCGGAACGATCGGCCGTCCGGAATAAGACCGAAACGATACTTTAAGAATCATAAATAAGAGGAGGAAGAAAATGATCAATCGGTGCCTGAAAAGGACGGGATGGCTCGTTGTCTCACTGCTGCTTGTTTTTTCCTTGGCCGCGGCTAAAGAGAAATACGAGGAGAAGTTCGATAAGACGATGGCGCTTGCCAAGGACGGCAAAGTGGACATCAGCAACATCTCGGGCGACATCACGGTCATGAGCTGGAACCAGGACCAGGTCAAGATCGAGGCGCTCAAGGTCTCCCAGGCGTCTTCCCTGGAGAAAGCCAAGGAGAATGCGGCCAAGGTGACGATCGAAGTCGTCCAGGAAGGCGGCCTCCTGCGGATCGAAACCAAGTACCCGAAGAGCGATAAGTTCTGGGGCGGCGAGTCAGTCAATGTCTCTGTGGACTACAAGCTCTGGATCCCGGAGAAGGCGGCCCTCAAGGCCCACAACATCAGCGGCGACATCATCGCCGAAGCTGTAGGCGGCGCGGCCGCCCTCAAGGCGGTGAGCGGAAACGTCCAGCTCACCAAGGCCGCCGCCGGGGCCGACTGCAACTCGGTCAGCGGCAATGTTACAGTCGGCGATGTGATCGGAAGCGCGTTCCTCAAGTCCGTCTCCGGCGATGTCAAGGGCAACCTGATCAAGGGCTCGGTCGAGGCCGAGACCGTGAGCGGCGACGTCGAGCTCGTCGAGGTCTCCGAGGCTCCGACGGTGCGGGCCAAGGCCTTGAGCGGCGAAGTCCTGTATCGCGGCCGCATCAGCAAACAGGGCAACTACAGCCTCAAGTCTCACAGCGGCAGCGTGGTGCTCTATCTTCCGGCCGATTCGGCCTTCGATTTCGAGGCCGAGACCTTCAGCGGCGGCATCGAGACCGATTTCGAGATCAAGGTCATGGGCAAGCTCTCCCCCCATTCGATGAGCGGATCCGTGAACGGAGGAGGGGCCGTGCTCAAAGTGTCCTCCTTCAGCGGCGATATCAAACTCAAAAAGAGTTAGCCTGGAGCCGTAACCGAGTCTTGCACAGGGGCGGTCCTGAACCGGGGCCGCCCCTTTTTGCTATAATATCCTGCTTTGAGAAGCCCATGATCTCTCACCGCAGGATCCATCTCCTCAACTTCTGCCGCAAGCTGGCCGTCAACGCCGTTTTCTTTCTCATCCCCCTCCACTTCTTGAAGAACGGGTTCAAAGGCTGGGAGATCGGTGTCGTGACGTCCTCCTATGCGTTCGCGCCGCTTCTTTTTTCGTTCCCCACCGGCTGGGCGAACGACCGCTTTTCGATCAAAGAAATCATCCGCGGCGCTCTCGCCCTGTTCAGCCTGATGTTTCTCATCCTCAGCCGGGTCCACGGCTTCCTCCCCACGGCCGTCCTATTTCTCTTCCTGGGCCTGGCCAACAACGCCTTGGACGTCTCCATCAACAACCTCTACTACAAGGACAACACTGCGATCGATCAAAACAAAAAGTACAGCCGGCTTGTCTTCTGGCAGTCTCTGGGTTCGGCGGCAGGGCCCGTGCTCGGTGGCGCGATCGTGACCTTGGCCGGGTTCCCCGTCCTTTTTATCGCCTTTGCGGGTTTCCTTCTGGCCGTCCAGGCTTTTGTCCCGTCCCTGAGCAGCATCCGCTTCGGGCCGGTCCCCCGGCAGGTCTACAGGGGTAACCTGCTCCGGCCGAAGACGCTCCTCTTCTCGGTCATGATCTTCGTCATAGGGCTTCACTGGGGCTTGGAGGGGACGGTGTACAGCCCCTTCCTCCGGCAATATTTCAACCTCAACACGTTCTCTCTATCGCTTTATATATCTCTGTCCCTGCTGGCCCTGGCTCTCTCGTCCTTCCTCATCGGGTTCATTCCCTTCAATTTGAGG
>DQHV01000016.1:0-252 GCA_003524335.1 Candidatus Aminicenantota bacterium
GGGGTCCTTGACCAGCTCTTCGGCCTCGGCCAAGGGCTTTCCGGCCGTGAGCAGGAAGTCCCGCGTCTTCCCTTCCTCCGTCCAGCGGGAGGCCGCGGCAGAGACACGGGCCCGGGCCCGCAGGTTCTCCTTGTTCTTTTCGACCCACTCCTGCAGACGGGGCCAGTGCTTCAGCAGGGCCTCATGGGCCACGCTCACCACCGCCTTCCCCTGGGCGTCCAGGTCGGTGATGAACAGCCGGGCCTCGACGAA
>DQHV01000016.1:356-4193 GCA_003524335.1 Candidatus Aminicenantota bacterium
ACCTCCTCGCCCCGCTGGGCCAGCGCCCCCTCGACGCCGCCCAGCCCTCGGTAGGCTTCAAAGGTCAGGAGTCCTCGTTCGGTCCTCTTCTTGTAGAGCTCCTCCAGAGTGAATTCCAGCAGGGCCAAGCTACTCGGGTTCTTGGCCGCCGCGTCCCGCACGATCTCGTCCAGCCGCTCTTTGGTCGCCGGGTCCTCCTCGAAATGCAGCCCGGCCGCCAGCGCCGGCTGGCGGATCATCTGTCCGATCTCGGCCGGGGTCGGGGGCAAGAGATCGTATTGACCCGCCCCCNNTTCCTTCATGGCCACGAGCCTCTCGAGCTCCGCGCATCGCGGATAGAAGTCACTGCGCATTGTGGCGAGGATCCAGGCCCAGCCGCTCCGGGCCAGGATATCAAGGGCCTCAACGAACTTCGTCCTCTCCTCGGCCGGCACGTTCTCCAGCGTGAACAGCTCCTCCAACTGGTCGATGACCAATACCAGCCGGGCCTGNNGTCGATGTTGTCCGCGGCAAGCTCGGGAAGCGCCTCTTTTTCGAGGATGGACGCGGCCAAGGCATCAAAGACGTCGCCGGAAGAGTCGCCTGGCCTCATGATCGCGCGGCGCCATAAATTCACGCCTTCGATGACCCCGGGCTGCGTCAGGACCGGCAACACGCCAGCCTGGACCAAGGACGACTTGCCCCCTCCGCTCATCCCTAACACGAGGACGAACGCGCATCCTTCCGAAGCCTTGACCCGTATAGCGTTGAGCACTTCACCGACGGCCTTGGTCCGGCCGAAGAAGACGGGCGCATGCTCGAAGCAGAAGACATGCAAGCCGCGGAAGGGGGATCCCTCCCGCCACGGGGCCATGGCCGCCGGTGCCTTCGCTCCGACTTCCTCCTCGGGCAGACGGCGCTCGATCAGCTTCCTCAGGTGGGATTCCAGAAGCTCCTCGAAATCCGAAGAACGCTCAAAGGGGTGAAAGGCCGCGATGAGGGTGCCTTCGGACTCGTCTTGGAACCATTTGCTGAAAAACGCGTCGAGCGCTTCCTTCTGGCTCAGCTTCTCCAGGAGCGCTTTCTTGTCTTTCAAGCTGACCACGGGGTCGGCCATCTTACGATAAACGAGGAGATCCGGCCTCCCTTGCCGCCGATGGGCGGCCACGGCGTCCTCGAACTCGTACTCCGTGCCGGAGTCATAGCGGCTGCCGTCCGCCCGGGTGAATTGGGCCGGCAGGCGCGTCCCCAGGCGCGACCAGAGGATCGATATCAGAATGTCCGTTTCCGAAGGCCGGGCGATCTGGGTCTGGAACGTATCGGTGGCCAGCAGCGGTTCGTGCTCCCAGAAGATCGGCTCGAGAGTGATCCGCCCGGAAAACTCGCCCGCCAAACGCTCCAGGACACGCCGGGTCAGCGTCCGTTCCTCAACGACATCCCCGGGGGATGAGATGAAGATGCGCAAAGCCTTTAATCTCTCGGACATGAGCCCACCTCCCGACGGGTTTCCGCCCCACGCCCTTTGTCGCCGATGATATCGGCCGGGCCGACGAGTGGCCGTATCGAGATCTTTGCTTTGCTTGACCGGGCTGACCTTGTCCCTGGTCAATGTATCACCCGCGAAACGGATTTTTCAAGGATTTTCGTCGCCTTCCCAGGGGAAGGCCCGCCATGAAGGCCGCCTCCGGCCGGCAGACTCTGGATCCAAAGGTCGGAGGTTTGAATCCTCTCAGGCACGCCATTCCCCCCTAATCTTATTTCTCATTTCGCAGCCATTCAGGTTTATACTGGTGATCAGCGAGAGAGGAGGGGCCTAACGGTGCCGTCTATTATCTGAATGAATATGAAGGTTTTTCTAAGGAGGGTTCGAAATGTTCGATCTTATACTCGAGCTCCTGGGTGACTGGTTCGTTTTCTTACCCTGGGTCGGGAGAAGAAGGGATCGGCGCAAGGAATGGTCGGGGACCGTCGAGGCTAAGAAGACCTTGACTCTCGCCAAGCACGCGTACCTCGTCATCTTCCGGACCGATGATGGACAGAGGAAGAAAGTGCGCCTGGACAGGAAAGAGGATTTTGACCTATTCGAGGAAGGCCGAAGATACACCAAGAAGGCAGGCGATGATCTGCCGGACGCCGATTCCGCCCGATCCTATCGCGGGAAGAGCGCTTAGCCCCTAGCGGGGAGGAATCCGGGAATGAGAGGTTCTCGGTGGCTTGGTCAACAGGTCTCCGGCGCGATCGGACTGGTCGCCCTCACCGCGTCATTCGCGGCCGGGCCTCAAACCGGGGGCCGTGAAAACGCCGCGCCGCCTCAGGCGACAGCCCTCCCCCCGCAGGCGGTCCGGGTCCTTCCCGCCGACGAGCTCCTCGCGTCCATGCCACAGTCCGACTATTTTGCCGAAACCCGGCGGAACCTCAAATGGATCATGCTGGGCCGGCAGAAATGGCTCAATTACAGCTTCTTCAACAAGAACACGTCCGCGCTGAAGCCCGATTGGCCCATCTCGATCATCTTCTACGGCAACGCCACCGTGGAGAAGGTCAAGGACATCTATACGCGTCGTCGGGGGCTGGCCACCAACAAGCACAGTCTTTTTGACGAAGGCGCCGGCCCTGTCTGGGACTCCGACCGGGGCGCCAAGATCCGTGTCCCATTTGACGGGCCGGACGGGCCCGACCGAGACCTGCTTCACGTCAGGGCCTTCGCCCCTCCCGCCGGATATTTCGAGGCCGAGGCGCCTTGGGGCCGCTACGTCATTGCCACGGTGCACTTCGATCTCAATCCGCCCTTCGATAACGTCTGCGGTTGCAGCGAGGACGCGGAGCGCCTGGCCCTCGAGATGGCCGAACGCCGCGGCCATCAAGTGATATATCACGGGGTGAACCTCTTCAACGCGGAGACCTTCCGGGTCAGGAAGCGTCATTACCTCCAGAGCGACGGATACGCCGGGCTTGTCCGCGTCCGTTAGCTCCCTTGGAGCAGTCGCGCCCCCGTCTACAGCCGGATGGCGCCCGAATAGACGTCCTTGCCGCCCGTCGTCCGGTCGAGGGCGTCGATGATGATGAAATAGGAGCCCGACGGGAGCTGGGGGAAGCTCAACGAGATCTTCGTCTCGTCCTTGATGAGCTCCATGGTCTTGCCGTCGGCGAAGACCTGCTCGGACTTGTCGTTGAAGATGGTGATCTGGACGGCCGCCGATCCAACGGTCCTGCCCTCGGTCGGGATGCGGGCGTAGTCCCTGAGCCCGAATCGGATGGCCTTCTGGCCGGACTTGAAATCGACGATGCTGATCACGGGGCTGCCCGCGGCCACATACTGTTTCAGCGAGATGACGTCGACGTCCTTCCGCCCGACCTTGACCTCGATCTTCCTCTCCTTCGAGCCTGACGGGTCCTGCGGCGTGTAGGCCAGCAGATAGTGGTAATCCTCCCGGGCCGAGGCCTCCCTGATGGCTTCGGCGACCTTGTTCGAGAACACCGACGAGCCCCCGGTCGCGACGCTGATCCGGCGGTAGCAGTCCTCGTAATCCTCGCCGACATCGGTGAGCTCGAAGTCCGGGGAGACGATCTGCCGGGAGGACTTCATCATGATGTGGTGGAACGTGACGCCGGCCTGGAGGAAGAGCTCCCGGAGCTGGTCCGACGGGAAGCCTTTGACGATGTCCATGGATTTCTGGAGGTTCAGCTGCATCGTCTGGATCTGCCGGGCGAGAGCCTGCCCCTGGGGATCGATCTGGCTGTCGAGGATGGCGCGGATCTCGACCTCGAGCGGCCCCTGCTTTCTCAGCCGCGGGAACATCTGCCGCTGTTCGAACAAGAGGACCCATTTGTCGCCGGGGAGGGCCCGGATCCTTTGGA
>DQHV01000070.1 GCA_003524335.1 Candidatus Aminicenantota bacterium
TAATGGCTCATATCGGTCGAGGCCACAACCAGGACATCCCTGCCGGACTCCCGGATGGCGGCGGCCAGGCCCTTCCCCAGCTGCTCCAGAGCGGCGTAGTCCGCAGCCGGCGAGACACAGACGGGAACGATGGAAAACNNAATCGTGGGCGCTCTCTTCGACCCTGACCAAAGACGAGTGTCGAAGCAGCGACTCGGCGAGCTCGGAGTCGAGGGGCACCTCTCCAAGCGGGGTCTGCCAGTACCCCCTCTTCATGATCCCGAACATGGACCGCTGGCCTCGATGGCTGGGGCCGAGGATCACGAAGCATTCCGGCAAAACGACGGAGGAATAGACGGCTCCAGCCACGGGCCCAGAATAGACAAGGCCGGCATGAGGCGAGACGACCGCCCGGGCTTTTTCTTTTTTCGCCTGGGGGTTAACCATCCCCTTGACCATCGACCGCAACTCCTCGGCCTTTCGGGGATAGAAAGATCCCGCCACGGCAGGTCGTCTGACCATTTTTGCCTCCTCGGAGGTCAAATGCTATCGCGCCGGTTCGCGATTAAAGTTTTTCCCTTTTCTCTTTGAAGGCGATATTAAGGGTCTTCAGCTCGGCGAGGATCGGCAGGTAGATCTCCGGGCTGACCGGAATATGAACGCCCGTCTCCCTGATCTTTCCTTCGAGGATGAGCTTGGTGCCGATCGCGGCCGGCAGGCCCACCGTCCGGGCCATCGAGGAATCGCCGCCGGGGATGCCGAAATCGATCAGCGTGGAGACGATCTTTTCTTTTCCAGCTTTGGGGTAGGAGGCAAAGAACTCGTGTTGGAGGACGATCATGTCTCTCTCTCCGGGGACGTAGGCCAGCTTGGCAGTCATACGGGCGCTGACGATGTCCAGAGCCGATCCCTTCTGCAGCGGCAATGGCTCGTCGCTGAAGAAACCCAACCACTCGAGGCGGCGGAAGATGGCCAGACCGGGAGAAATCCCCAGCCGCTCGGAAACCGCCTTTTTCAGGTCCTTGGCGCGGGTGCCCAGCAGCTTGCGGAGGAAATCGGCAAAGGTCATGCCCGTCCAGTCCTTCTCCTCCTGGTCCAGGACGTTGAGGCGCACCAACGTCCGGACGGTCTCGCACCAGCCGACGTTGCGGAGAGTCCCGCGCAGCATTGTCTTGGTCTCGGGCACTCCATAGAGCTCGATATAGGGAAGAGAGTTCCGGTTCGGATATCCTTCGAAGACGCCCAGCCCTTCAATCGTCCGGAGCGAATAGCTCTCGAACAGTTTCTCGGAGGGGATGACGACCTCTTCCCCGTCCTGGAGATATTGGGCGGAGTTTTTGCCGGCCAGGAGGACGCCGGTGGGACTCCAGGAGAATTTATAACCGAAGGGGTTGGTGTTGGCCTCGGGCGCTGGCAGACCGCCGCAGAAGGAGATGAAACCGACGAGCTTGCCGCCCTTGTCGTGGATCTCATGGATCACCCGCATGGCCTCCATGTGGTCGATGCCGGGGTCGAGGCCCACTTCGTTAAGGATGATGATACCGGCCTTGCGGGCGTCGGCGTCGAGCTTCTTCATGGTGTCGCTGACATAAGAGGTGGTGACCATCTGTTTCTTATGGGCAATGCAGAGCTCGGCGACCTTGGGGTGGAAGGCGTAGGGGACCATGCTGATGACCAGGTCGGCCCCGGCCACCTCGCCCTTCAGCGCTTCCTCGCTCTTCAGGTTGAGCTCCTTGGCGACGCCCCGGGGGTGGCCTTCTATGAGCTTTTCTGCTTTGCTCACCGTCCGGCTGGCCACTTCGACCCGGAAATCGGGCTGGTCGAGGAGATACCTGACGAGCGGCCTGGCGACTAGACCAGCGCCCAGGATTAAGATTTTTTTCATGGATGACTCCTTTTGGGGGAAGTAACAAATTCGCGCATGTAAGCATAGTCCGGGGTGAATTCTCCCCGGAAAAGAATCGCCGCCTTCTTGAGCTCCGGAGGAAGACCGGAGCGGTCGAAATCTGCCCGGTAATCGGCTTTGATTAGGCCGGGGATGAAGGGCATCAAGGTCTGGCTGAAAAAAATGGAGGACTCGAGCGCAATCTCGGCCGGCAGGTTGTCTACGGCCATCACCGCCGGACCCTTGCCGGCGAAACCGTCGACCGCCTCGTCTTTCTCTACGTCATAGGTGAACACGGGATGGGCGGGGTCCGTGCTCCGGACTGTGCATTCCATGCTCCCATCGATGTCGCAGGTGATGTCGCCGATGACCCGGAGCCGCGGGGTTAACGGCCCTTTCCACAGCTTGCGCAGGGCCTTTTTAGTGACAAAGCGCGGATACTGAGGCGCCCAGTAGATGGCGTTGACGAGGACCGTGAAATACGGAAGAAAGCCTTCCAGGACAGGCCGGTAATTTTGGGGGTTGTGATAGTAGTCCTGGAGTTCGAATCCCGGCCGGCCGGGCTTGGGCACGACCAGGTGTTCTTCTTTGAAGACCGTCTTATAGACTTTCTTCTCCGAATAGTGTTTCTTCTTGAAGAGGTCCTTGACTTGGCTCGGCGCGACCTCTTCGAAAGGCAGGAGGTCGAAGATCTCCTGCGCTCCTTGGGATACGTGGCCATAACCCGTGAACCCGAAGACAAGCGGAACTAGAGAGAGGTCCAGGCCGTGATTGTGGATCTCCCAGCCGACCTTCTGGATCGCTTCCTTGGCCTCAACCAGGCTGGCGTATTGGATAGTCTGGCGGATACCGGCGAACGGAGTCCTGACGCCTTCCTCGTGAAAACGCCTCCCCAGCGCCCAGAGGGTATCGATCATCCCGGCCAGTCCGGCCTGCCGGCCGAAAAAGACCAGCCGGCGGCCCTTCTCGTCAAGGATCCTTTCATAGTCGATCAGAGTGGCCCGGCGTTCGATCATCCGCTTCAGCATGGGCATATTGTGGGGCTGGCCTTTGATCGTATGGGAGAAAAAGGCGTAGGCCCGATCGTCCCGGAAGAAATCCTCCGGGATCTCTTTGACGGCCAGGACGATCGAACAAGCCGACAGGTCTTCGGAGACGATGACACCTTCNNCGCTGGATCCTGATCTCCAGAGGATGCTGCCGCAGAAGTTCACGGGCATGCACGGGAATCAGCGGAACGCGACGTTCCCAGGGGTTTTTGTCCTCGCGGCGGATGCCGAGACTTATTTTAGGGGCCAATTGTTCTCCTTAAGAGCGTTAAATTATGACATAAACTGAGCGACCTGGTCAATCGACCGGAGGAACCGAATTCCTCCCGCTCTCCAGCGTTCCTCATCGGAATGCCCTCCCGACCTCCTCTCCTGAGAAATCTTGACTCCCGGCGACGTTCTTATTAATATTCTGCTGTGATCGTTTTCTTTAATACGCTAACCGGGAAAAAAGAGGAGTTTGTCCCCATCAACCCCGGGGAAGTCAAGCTCTATACCTGCGGACCTACGGTCTACGATTTCGCCCATGTCGGAAACTTCCGCGCCTACCTTTTCGAGGACCTGCTCAAGCGGTTCCTGCAGTTCATGGGCTACAAAGTCGT
>DQHV01000348.1 GCA_003524335.1 Candidatus Aminicenantota bacterium
GACCGCGTTCCGGTCAGCGATTTCTTCTGGGGCAGCTTTATCCAGCGCTGGCGCCGGGAGCTCGGACTGCCGCCCGACGCCAATCCGTACTACCACTACGATCTGGATTGGATCGTTACGGTGCCCAACATGGATCCTTGGATACGCCCGTTCGAGACGATCAAGGAGACGGCGGAGGAAGTGGTGGTGAAAACGGGCTTTGGCGCGATCATGCACAAGCATTTCGAGTTCCCGATGCCGGAGATGCGCGCGTGGGAGACGGATAGCTTCGACAAGCTGGAGCGTGCCGAGTTCGATGATCCGCACGACCGGCGACGTTTCTTTGAGGGCGGCGACAACCAGATCGCCGGCGTGGGCGATGGATTCCAGCGCGACTCACCGGCTTGGATCGAGACGGTGAAGTCGCTCCGCCCAGACTTCCCTGTGTACGGCAGCATGATTGAGGTCAGCGAGTGTCTCACCCGTCTAATCGGCCAGGAAAATGCGATGATTTGGATGGCTGAGTATCCCGAGCGCATGGGTGCGGTCATCGGCTGCCTCGGCGCGTTCTACTTGGAGATGGCGAAGGCCGAGATCGAGGCGGGCGGGGGCCTGCTGGATGGCTTCGTTATCTGGGGCGACGTGGCCTACAAGAAATCCACCTTCATGTCGCCTCGCTACTGGCGCGAGTATTTCAAGCCGTGGGTTGCCCAGATGGCCGCGGCCGCCCACGCCGCTGACCTGCCGGTTATCTACCACGGCTGCGGCAACGTGAGGGCGATCTTCGCCGACTACATCGAAATAGGCATTGATGCATTCAATCCGCTCGAAGCCAAGGCCGGCCTGGACGCCGTGGATCTGCGCCGCCAATTCGGCCACCGCATCGGCTTCTGCGGCAACAGCGACATCCGGGTCTGGGAAAGCGGCGACCGCGAGGCCATCCGCCGGGAGGTGCTGCGCAAGCTCAACGCCGCGAAAGGCGGTGGCTACATCTTCCAATCCGACCACTCCGTGAGCAGCGCGGTGTCCGGGCAGACCTATGACTACATCATCAAGCTGGTGCGCGAATACGGCCAATACCCGATCCGGCTGCCGACGGGGTTAGACGAGTCCCTTTGAGGAGCAACCACCTGTTCAGCAACGTCGTCGGCGTCGCCCTGCGGGAGTGGCGTGATTGCCGGCGCCTAACCCACAGGACCATCCGCCTCGCGCTGGCTGTATTGGCGGGAGCCGTGCTACTGCTGACCTACGGTAACTATCTCGGCGACTTCGCTGCAAAATGAGAGGCAACCCATGAAACGCTACGGAACGGTCATCGGCCTCCGGTCGGAGAAGCTCGACGAATACAGACGACTCCATGCCGCCGTCTGGCCCGGCGTGCTCAAGATGATCAAGGCGTGCCACATCCGGAACTACTCGATATACCTGCGCCATTTCGATGACGAGAGGCACTATCTTTTCAGCTACTTCGAATACACCGGCAGGGATTTTGCCTCGGACATGGCGAAGATGGCCGCCGACCCGACGACCCAGAAGTGGTGGTCAGTCTGCATGCCTTGCCAGAACCCGCTTGAGAACCGGGCGTCGGGTGAGTGGTGGGCGAGTATGGAAGAGGTGTTTCATCTGGATTGAGCGGGCAGAACCGGGGAAGGCCTCTAATCCGATTATTATCAATTTGTTATGGACTGTTGGCTGGCCCGGGCCGTCGGGCTCTTAAGCTTCAGGTAGTCGGGTTGGGTCCCACACGGGTTGACACCTGCTCAGTGAGAATGTTATGTTTTTTCGGCAGAAGGAGGGGGGCGGCGGTTTTTGGACCCTACGGGGTTAAAGGATGATAAAAATGAGTGTCTCGAAGCAAGGCCAGAAATATCTGTTGTCCGGACTTGCGGCGGTGTTATTGACTCTCGCGTTTTTGTGGCGTACTGAGGCATCCCCGGAGACGCCGGCATCTGTAGAACTGGAGAACCTGACCTGGGTTCAGGCGGAGCAAGTCCTCAAGAGCTACGAAGTTGTCCTCATCGCCCTCGGCGCACGGACCAAAGAGCATGGGCCTCATCTCCCTCTCAAGACCGACTACATCATGGCCGAGTTTCTCAAGAACCGAGTGGCCAGGCAGGTTCCGGTGGCTGTCCTTCCTACACTTCAGTACGGATACTACCCCTCTTTTCTCGAGTACCCCGGGTCGGTTTCCATCCAGGCGGAGACGTTCAAGAACGCGGTCANNTGCTCAAACAGGAAGGAGGTTCCCATGCCGACGAGGCCGAAACTTCGATGATGCTCTTTATTGCGCCCGACATTGTGGATATGACCAAAGCGGTGAAGGACTATGACTCCAGGCCCGGCCGCAAAGGCCTGACCCGGAATCCCCAAGGCTCAGGGACCCTCAGCCCGACGGGCATCTGGGGGGACCCGACGTTGGCGACTCGCGAGAAGGGCCAAATCATTGTCGAGGCGACAGTCCAGGCCATCGTCGCTCAGGTCCGAGACCTCATCGCCCTCAAACGCGATTGATATTTTTCCCGCCCGTGGCCCCTTATGCCGGCCGGAGTACCCATCAAGATGGGTTGGATTTGCCGGTTGTCAAGATTCTTAGCCGAGCGATTTGACACGGCGCTCCGATTGAGAAAAAATATCCGCATGATGTTTTTCATTCCATTTTGCGAATAGAGGTGCCGCATGAAAAAAGCCCGGGTTATGCTCATTGTGTTTGTCCTGATGGCCGGCCTAAGCCTGGCCGTGGAGGAGGGACGGTTCTTCCGTTTCCCGAGCATTTATCAAAACAAAATCGTGTTCACCTACGAAGGCGACCTCTGGCTCGTCAGCGCCCAGGGCGGAACGGCCACCCGGATCACGACCTTTCCCGGCATCGAGGCCATGGCCAAGTTCTCGCCTGATGGGAATTGGATCGCCTTCTCGGCCGGGTATGAGGGCGGCCAATCGGTCTATCTCATGCCGGCCGAGGGCGGAGCACCGACTCGTTTGACCTTCCAGCCCGGGCCCGCTCAAGTCATCTCCTGGACGCCTGACGGCTCGAGGCTTGTTTTCCGGTCCATGTTTGAGAATGTGATCGGGCGTGACCCCAACCTCTATTATGTCTCGGTTAAAGGAGGCGCTCCCGAACGCCTCCCGCTCGAAAGGGGTGTCCTCATTAGTTTCGGGCCCGACGGGCGGAGCTTCCTCTACTGCCGCCGCGGTGATGAGGAATATTACTGGAAGCGATACAAGGGGGGCCGGTACCAGGACATCTGGAAGTACGATGCCGCAGCCAAGAAATACACGCCGGTCTCAGATTATGTCGGCAAAAACAGCTATCCCATGTGGATCGGCGACACCATGTATTTTGTCTCCGACCGCGGCAACGGCATCACCAATATCTACAGGCAAAAAATCGGCGGTGGAGAGATACAGCCCGTCACCACCCACACAGACTTCGACGTGATGATGCCGGCCACCGATGGCCGGACGATCGTCTACGTCCAGGACGGTTACATCCGCCTGCTGGACCTCCGGGGCGGGCAATCCCGGAAGATCGATGTGCTCGTTCCTTCCGACCGCTGGGCGCTGCGCGACCGGGGCATCAACCCGCGCGATTACATCCACT
>DQHV01000317.1 GCA_003524335.1 Candidatus Aminicenantota bacterium
GCCCGCTCAGTCGTCCACGGACTTCCTCATCCATACCCTTCGCCTTGGGCAAAAAAAAGAATTTCTAAACTGGTGCGACCGCTCGGACTAGTGAGCGCGCCGCAGGATGTCCAGGTAATTCGCGGCAGTGGCCTCCCGCGGGTTGGAAGGATTGGAGTTGTTGGCGAAGGACTTCTCCGCGATCAGCCTGAAATCGCTCTCCGGGATATTTAACTCTTGGAATGAGGGGATGGAAAGACTCCTTGATAACTCTTTGATTCTGGCGATCAGCCGGCGCGCCGCCTCTCGTTGACTTCCCGCTTCAATACCGGCTGCCGAAGCGATTCGAGCGTACCTCGCCTCGGCCGCTTCAAGGTTGAATTCCATCACATGGGGGAGGAATACGGCATTGGCGACTCCGTGCGGCGTGTCGTAAAGCGAGCCGACCGATTCGGCCAGGCAGTGGACGGCGCCGACGTCGCTGTTGCCGAAAGCCATCCCGGCAAGAAGGCTTCCCATCATCAGGCCTTCTCTCGCCTCGGAATTGTTTTTAATATCCTGATATGCCTTTGGGAGAGAACGGAGAATCAAAGGCAGGGCTTCCAGGGCCAGCGTATCCGTGATAACACTCGCCGGTTTGACAGTATAGGCTTCGACGGCATGAGTGAGAGCGTCAAGTCCCGTCGAAGCGACTAGATGCGGGGGCAGCGTCATAAGCAGGTCGGGGTCGACGAGCGCTACTGCCGGATACATCTGCGGGCCCTTGATGCTCATCTTGAACTGACGCCCGGTGTGCGTGATGACAGCCACCCAGGTCACTTCGCTCCCCGTGCCACAAGTTGTAGGGATGGCCAGGACCGGAAGGGGCGCCGCCTTGTATTTCTCGCGACCCTCATAGTCCTCGATCCGGCCGGGGTTGGTGGCTAAAAGGGCGATTGCCTTGGCCGCGTCCAGGACGCTGCCGCCGCCGAGCCCGATAATGAGGTCGGGCTTGAGTTCCCGGGCGATCTCCCCTCCCCTGTCAACGGTCTTGTGCCTGGGGTTCGGTTCGACCTCGTCGAAGGTCGGCGTTGCCGGAAGCAGGGAAATTAGCTTCTCCGCAATTCCGGCTTTGACAACCCCTCTATCAGTGACCAACAGCGGACGGGACGAGCGGAGTCTATCCTGGACAGTTCCGCCCAACTCGGAAAGCACGCCTGGCCCGAAGATGATGGCTGTGGGCATATGGTACTTCATTCCGATTCTCCCAAATTCACGGGCCTCATTCTTCTATTTTCGAAAATCCAAGGATCGCTCGTCGCTCATATCCATGATGGCCGCAAACAGGAGCTGGGCGATATCCTCCATGATCTCCGGCGTTATGGGATCGAGGGTGTCCCGGGTGTTGTGGTAGGAGGGCAGACGTTGGACGGGAACGGTCTCTGAGGCGCCGACAGTGACGCTGGGTACGCCTTTCCAGAGGAAACGGGCCGTGTCCTGCCGCGGCCGGGCGAGGTTGGCGAAAGAGGAGGCCTCTATCACCCGGTGGATATAGCGGCTGTTCGCCTTCTCGAGGAACGCGTAGAAATCGGGGAAGTTCTTACCCGCCATGACACCGATCTTGTCGCCGATTCCGGGTCCTTCCATGTTGATGAAGACGGCGGTCTTCTCCAAAGGAAAAGCAGGATGGTTGATATAAAAATCCGACCCGGCGACGGCCTGCTCTTCCGCCCCAAAAAACAGGAACATGACCGAGCGGCCGGGCTTTACCTGGCACTTGGACATGGCCTCGGCGACGCCCAGCATGACCGCCACGGCCGTGGCGTTGTCGTTCGCTCCGGGCATAAGTTCCCACATGCGCCCAAGGTGGTCAAGATGGCCGCCCAGGATGATGAGCTCGGCCTTGAGCGCCGGGTCGACGCCTTTAATGAGCCCGATGACGTTGTTGCCGACGCCCTCCGGATGGTGCTCGGTGTTGTTCTTAAGGGTGAAGATTTTGCCCGTGGCGAAGGACTGCGGCTTCATGGTTTTCCAGGTCCTCTCCACAGTAGCCTTGTGATCGCGTCCCGTGCCCGCGAAGATGTCGGCGACGACGGCATCGCCGACGTGGCTGTAGATAAAGCCTTCCCGAAAGGAATTATTCGGGTTGCCGATCGGTCCGTAATTGTAAAGCATGCCCTTTGCGCCATGGCCGACGGCGTTCTCCAGCTTGTATTGATGAAAAGAATAGGGCCGCCATTTTTTGAAAAGCTCGGGGTTGTCGCCGGAAGAAACAGGCACCTCCGGTTCCATCAAGAGGATTTTTCCTTTGACATCGATCCCGCCGTAATCGTCGTAGTTGAGCTCGGGGGCGGTCACTCCATAGCCGATATAGACGACCTCGGCCGTCGCCTCTCCATTTCCGGAGGTCCCGCCCGGGATGAACTCGTCTTCATAGCGGTAATACTTCTTGATCTCGGCGCCTTTGACGGAAAGGTGCAAATAGGCCTCACAGCCGGGAAAGACCAGGGTGTAAGGGTTGGGAAACGCCTGAAGGTAGCTTCCTCCATCGCCGGCCGGATGGACTCCCCAATTCTTGAGGAGCGCAGCGACCCAGTTGGCGCAGGCGTTATATTCCGGGGTTCCGGTCAGACGGCCGCCGTATTTTTCCGAAACCAGCTCTCGGACATAATCATAAAGCGTGTGGCTGGAGATAGAATGGAGCGCCGCAAGCAACTCGGCTTCATTGGAAGCAGGCTGCGCCTGGGCGGAGAGCGCGGCCGGCAGGAAGAACGCGAGGGCCAGGATAAGGGACAGAGGAATGATATGGCGGTTTTTTTTCATGGCGTCAATGCCCTCCAGGAGAGATCATCTTGAGGTGGCTGAATCTATCACAAGGAACCAGTAGAATCAATCAGAGGCATCTTCGTTTCCGTGATGAGGGGGATGATCGAGGGAGGGGTGGC
>DQHV01000361.1 GCA_003524335.1 Candidatus Aminicenantota bacterium
AGGACATCGAAATAGCTCACGGGCCTTGTTTTGATCAGGCGCCACGCCAAAAAGAGCAGGGAGACCGTGCACAACATGCCTAGGGCGTTTTTCCCCGGCGCGACGCCTGTCCAGACGCGGCTCCCCTGGCGGCCTACGGAGAAACCGAGGTGGCTGAAGAATTTGACAAAGACGACGGAGAGGGTCAGACAGATGAAAACATACCTTCTGATGACGTGTTCGAAAGCTTCTTGATAGTTGTCCTCGAAAACGATCACCAACGCCATGATCAGCGTGCCGAATATCTTGATCCATCTCTTGATGGAGATATCTTGATATTCGGACCAACCGGCACTCAAGAGTGTGTAGAAATAGAACGCAAACAGCCACCCGTTGCTTCTGATGATCGTCGAATGACGGGTCTTCCGTTTCAGCAGGACCATTAAGCCCAGGAGAGTCAAAGCCAGAAGAGTGTACCTCGAGATGGGATTCCCTTCGACGTAGGCCTCGATCCGTTCCGAGGCGTCGTACGCGCTTCGATGGAGAAACAGGACATCCAAAAGCGTGGTCGATGTCAAGAGCAGCCAAAGAAGGGGGAGCCATAGCCTCGCGGAAAACGACGGGAATTCCTTTTGGTCCTGCTTAACAAATGCATAAAAGAACACAAGAGAAACCGCGATGACGATCGTCGACAACGTCCTATGCTCTTCTTAGATCACGTGATACGGATCGCAGTGTGAAGCCGGATTCGCCGGAATACTTCTCGCCGAAGCCATTCTAAAGTTCATTATTGCCAGATACGGCCGGCGATGTCAAACGAAGTGGGCCTGGCTTCGAGTTTCCGATTATCCTGTTGACGCGGTGCTAAACCGCGTATATTCTTCTTTTTGTCCCCAGGGGCCATGAAAGCTTCTTCTTTTAGCGATGCTCATTTCGAGAACCGCTTTTTGTCCATTGATTTCTTTCGCGGGGCCGTGATGTTCCTGCTGATGGCAGAGGCCACGGGGCTATATGAGCTCCTTGTCGCTCCCGGTCTCAAAGGGACCCTCGCGTATTCCGTTGGTCTTCAATTTCAGCACCATCCTTGGATCGGGCTGCGGCTTTGGGACCTCGGCCAGCCCTTTTTCATGTTCATCAGCGGGGCGGCCATGTGGTTCTCCTACAACACAAGATGGGAACGGGGCGAGAGGTGGGCTGAAAGCCTGACCCATGCCCTGACGAGATCTCTGTTATTGCTTTTGTTGGGATGGACCGTCTATCTCGTTTCCCCTGCCGAAGTCATATCGCGCGGGGCCTTCTTGTACGATATGCTCCCCCAGCTGGCCTTTGCCAGCCTCATCGCTTTCTTGATGATGCGGCGCCCGGCCTCGCATCAGCTCATACTGGCCTTTGGCCTTATTGCCCTTTCGGAGTTCCTCTTCCGGATATGGGCCGTTCCGGGCTTCGATCAGCCGTTCGTGCCGGGCCATAATTTCGGTTCGTATGTCGATCACCTGGTCTTTGGAGGCGTCTCGGAGGAACACTGGGTTGCCTTCAATAGCGTGCCCTCCGCGGCCTTTGTGATGTGGGGCGTTCTCGCGGGACGGTTGTTGAGGCGGGCGAGCCACGAGGCAAGCAAGGTCCGGGCGATCTATGTCATCGGCCTGGGCTGCGTTGCCGCCGGCTTGGCCCTGAGCTTGTTCACTCCCATCATCCGGCGGATCTGCTCGAGCTCGTTCGTCCTCATTGCCGGAGGGGCCTGCTTTCTGGCNNCTACTGGCTAGTGGATGTATTGAGGATCCGGAAGGGGGTTCTTTTTTTCTTGCCCGTCGGCATGAATCCCCTTTTTATTTATCTCTTCGCCCAGACGGGCGGTTCCGATTGGCTTGGACGGATCGGGAGTCCTTTCTCCGGGGGACTGTTCCATGGGGCGGGGGTTTGGCCGGCTGAAATAGCAACGTCCCTTGCGACCCTTGGCCTGATGTGGGGCCTTTGCTCCTGGCTTTATCGCCGAAGGATCTTCATCAGGATCTGACTACGACGCGAGGGGAATGCTTGGGCTGTTGACACCGGGTGTGCCGTGGCCTAAGATGCCTACAAGTTGAACGAACCTCGCTCGTATTCCCCCGCGACATCGAGTCCGAAAAAAGCGCTCCTTCTTACATTGGCTCTTGCCGTTTCTTTAGCGGTGTCTTTCGTGCCTTTCCGGGATCTGGTAAGGAATGGTCGTCCTTCCGATTATTATACCCATATTCCGCTGGTCCCGATGATCAGCGCATATGTGCTGTTCAAACGCAGGGAGAAACTATTCAGGGAAGAGCGGGCTTCTCTTCTCTTGGGGCTTGGCGTCATGGCTTCANNTGGCTTCAGGATTGGGGCTGGTCGTACTTGACAGGCTTTCCCAGCCTGGCCTGATCGGCCATGCCGAGTTCTGCGCTGGGGGTGCGGTCCTATTCCTGTGCGGTTCTTATATGGCTCTCTATGGAAAGGGCTCCTTTCGAAGAGCTCTCTTTCCCTTCATGTTCCTAACTTTCGTGATACCACTTCCCATTGTTTGGATGGAATATGCCGTTACCGCCCTCGTCGCGGGTTCGACGGACACAACCCATCTCCTTTTTGGCGCCTTGGGCGTTCCTTTTGTTCAAGATGGCTCCGTTTTCTATCTCCCGGCCTTCGGCTTGGAGGTGGCGCGAGAATGCAGCGGCATCCGTTCAAGTATCGGACTCGTCATTACGAGCGTGCTGGCCGGGCAGATCTTTCTGGATAGGCCTTGGAAGAAGATCGCGCTGGCTTTGGCGGTCTTCCCCGTCACCGTGCTCAAGAACGGTGCCCGGATCGTCACGCTATATCTCCTGTCATATTTCGTGGATATGCGGATCATCGAAGGGGGATTCCTCCACAGATCCGGGGGGTTTATTTTCTTTGGGGTGGGCTTGGTCCTTCTGGGCTATATTCTTTGGTTTTTGAAAAAGCCCTTCAAATCCTAGGGATGCCGCGGCGTCGGCCCCATCGATCCCAGTCCTCGCGACAACGATAAGCTCTTTTTATATTGATGATAGGGCGGCATTGGGGTCTCGCCGCCAGGGGCGTGGGCGCTTCATAAAGATCGCCTTGACTTTTGGCCCGCACCAGCGGATAATATAGGGGCCAGCTAACAGAGGAAAGGAAATGGAGGCTTCGATGAGAAATATTTCTAGGAAAAGCTTTGCGCCGGTTGCAGGACTGTTCCTGTTGTTTTGGGTCGTTGCGTCGGTCGCCAGCGCCTCGGATTTTGGCCCTCGCCGGAGGCCCGGACACCGGAACCGCAATGACGGCCCGATTCACTCCGTCGCGGAACCTGCTGCGATCGCGCTGCTCGGCGCCGGGCTTGTTTCCCTTGGCGTCTATGCCAAGAAGAAACGCGACAAGAAACGATAACATCTCGGAACGTATCCTGACCTGTTAGGCGCTTCCCGCCTTTCCGTTCACAGGCCGTTCCACAAATCCGCCTCTCGAGGGCGGTCGTATCAGGCCTCTCCCCGCGTGAATAAAGGTGCCGTATAGAGGGTGCGGGCTCGCCGCCAACAATCACGTTAGCGCCGGTGGCGGCTCGCCCAGGTGCCGTGTCGCGTTATATTTATTGGCTNNCTTGACCTGATCTTCCGTCAATCCCATGACGCGACAGATTTCGGGGATCTCGGCTTTGTGCTCCCACGCATAAAGCAGTAAGTCGAGCTGCTTGAAGGGCATCCGGAAATACCATTCTTCATCCGTGACGGGAGCGCTGTACGTATCCGGGCAGGGCGCGCGGTTGAGGATCTCCGGGATCACGCCCATGTGCTCGGCCAATTGGAAGACCTGGTTCTTATACAGGTGGGCGATGGGCTCGATGTCCACCCCTCCGTCCCCGTACTTGACGAAGAGACCCTGGATCGCCTCGCTCTTGTTCGTGGTGCCGCAGACGAGATAGTTATTCTTCTCGGAATGATAATACTGGGCCATCATCCGGGTCCTATGCTTCGTGCACGTCGCCGCAATGATACCTTGGGCTTGCTCGTTATTGAGGCGAGTGGACTTCGTGCGGCCTTGCGGATCGACGGTCGTGAGCGTGAAGAAATTGAAACCGTCTTTGTTCAGGATATCCGAAGGCAGAGTGATCTTCAACTTGTACCCTTCGCCGAATTCAGGATAGATCGCCTTAGCGACGGCGTCGCGCTTCTCGTAGGTCCNNAATCTACGCCTCCGCTGAGGCCGATAACGATCCCCTTTCGGTGCCATGACTGGACAATCCCCCTAATGAAAACGATGATCCTCTCGGCTTCAGCGCCGCAATCGATTCTGAGGATGTCTTTGTGGAAGCCCATACACCGCCTCCTCTTGAACATATCGACTTCGGATAATAGTCAAAAAATAGCATTGAAAGCAGAACAAGTCAACATCGCCCCGGAAGGATGGGCATTGATTATGATGTGAATACGAAGCCCCGTGATGGGGTTGATTATCTTCCGTTTTTTAGTTAATGATATGGGGCCATGGAGACGATCGATCTGGTCCCTGTGATGCTGGATCCCGTCGCGATCGCCGCGCGACTGAGATTCGATCCCCTTCGCGCCGGATCCGAGAACCTTGCGGAGTTCATCACCCTCGCGAGTCGCTCAATCCGGGCTCGCGCCGTCTACGAGATCGCCGCCATTGGAGCGAGGGGGGAAGGTACGGTGGAGGTTGCCGACGTCGTTTTCTGCAGCCCGCTCCTCCGCAGGAATTTCGACGCTATCCACAGAGTTTTCCCCTACATCATCACGATCGGCCCCAACCTCGAGCGCGCCGCGGCCGCACAGGGCGACCTCCTCATGCAGTACTACCTCGAGGAGATCGCCAATATCGCCCTCGAGCAGGCCGCGGATCGGCTCGCTAAACATCTCGAAGAGCGCTACGGGGTGACCCATCTTTCGAACATGAGTCCCGGCTCGCTCGAGGATTGGCCCATCACCGAGCAGGCGAAGCTTTTTTCGATCTTCGGGGACACGGAGAAGCTCATCGGCGTGCGCCTGACCGACAGCATGCTTATGGTGCCGCGCAAGTCCATCTCAGGGATCCTCTTCCCGTCTGAAGAGGGATTCGTGGCCTGTCAGCTCTGCGAGCGCGAGTACTGCCCAGGCCGCAAAGCGGCATACGCCGGCCAGCTGTAAGCCATCTGGCTCGTCCCCCCTCGGTTGACAGCCCCATTCCCGCGGATTATATTCCCGGTATCCCGCTCACGAAGGAGGACTGATGAATAAGTCCGTCATCGCGATCATCACCGTCGTCCTAATGATCGGCGCGGCGGCCGTTTTCGTTTCGGCACAACAGCGGCCCTNNGACGCGCTGCGCGACGCGCTCGATCCGCGATTGAGGGGGACACGATGAGGTCACCGCGATGAAGGTCTATATCGCTACCGACATGGAGGGGATCTCGGGGATCGTCCACGGCGACCAAGTTTCGCCGGGAACGGCCGAATATGCCGATGGATGCGCTTGGATGGTCGGAGACGTCAACGCGGCCGTTCACGGAGCTCTCGCCGCGGGCGCGACAGAGATCGTCGTCAACGACTCCCATGGCTCGATGCGCAATATCGATCCGGGCGCCATCCATCCGAAGGCGACCCTCATCAGCGGCTCGCCCAAGCCCTTGTCGATGATGCAGGGGATCGACGCCTCGTTCCAGGCCTGTATCCTGATCGGCTACCATGCCAGGGCCGGGACCGAGGACGCCATCCTCGATCACACCATCTCGGGCTCGGTCGTCCGCGCCATACGGGTCAACGGTATCGAGATGCCGGAGCTTGGCCTCAACGCGGCCATCGCCGGCTATTACGGCGTGCCCGTGGTGCTTGTCAGCGGGGACACGGCGGTATGCCGCCAGGCGACGGAGATCCTCGGCAAAGATGTCGTCACAGTCGCCGTCAAGGAGGCCATTGGCCGGCAGGCGGCCAAGCTCAGACCCCTCAGCGAAGCCCAGAACCTGATCCAGGCTGGGGTAAAAGATGCGCTTAACAAACTTGTTGCCGCCAAACCTTTCAAGTTCGCGGCGCCTTATCGGTTCGAGCTCGATTACCACATTTCGGCCCAGGCCGATATGGGCGCGATGATCCCCGGCGCTAAGAGGATCGGCGCGCGGACCCTGGCCTTCACGGCGGACGATTATATCGAGGGATTCCGGTCGCTCCGGGCGATGATCAACATCGCCCCGGCGCGATAAAGCCAAGAGGGGGACACGGACCCGAGGTACATGTCCCCAAGCTCATTTCAATAGATTATGAGGGCTCTTCTCCCGCATCAGCTTCTCGATCTCGGCGATCTCCTTGGGGACGCGCCCCGAGAGGATCTCGTTCCCGCCTTCCGTAATCAGGATGTCGTCCTCGATGCGGACGCCCGTGCCGATGTACTTCCTGTAGACCGGTCCGACCTTTTCCCAAAAGGCCGTGATCTCCGTGTCCGCGACCTTGCCCTTGAGCCCCCCGAGGATAGCCTCGAAGCGTGGCTCGGGGAAATACAATCCCGGCTCCATGGTCATGACCATGCCCGGCGCCATCTTGACCTGATCCAGCCTCGGGCTGTGCCAGCTCCAGACGTCGTGAATGTCGAGGCCGATGCCGTGCCCGAACCCGTGCTGGATGTAGAGCCGCCTCTGCCAGGGGCTCTTGACGTCCGTGACGAGGCCGAGCTTCTCCAGCCCGGCCATGAGGATGTCCTCGACCTCGGTTTGGACGGCCTTGAAGGTGACGCCGGGGACGAGCCTCCGGCAGCCCTCCTTCTCGGCCTTGAGGACGAGCGCGTAGATCGCTCGCTGCTNNGTGTAGCCGCGGATCCAGGCCCCGACGTCGAAGACGACGAGGTCGCCGGCCGCGAGCGGGCGCGCGGTCGCCCCGAAGTGGACGTTGGTCGAATTCGGGCCGGAGGCGGCTTGGAGGAACGAGTCTTCCGTCTCGCGCTTGTCGAAGGCGTATCGGAGGATCGCGGCCAGGTCGGCCTCGCGCATCCCCGGCTCGGCCGCGCGATAGGCTTCGTTGAGGGCCTCGGCCGTGAGGTCGATGGCCTCCCGCAGGGCGGCGATCTCGTCGGCGTCCTTGGTCAGGCGCATCTCGGAGAGCGTCGGGTCGACGTTGAGGATGGCCTCGGCCTGAGCTAGGGGATTCATGCCGGCGAACGCGCGGGAGAGGAAGTCGAAATCGGAGAAGGGGAGGAGGACCCGTTTGGCCCGT
>DQHV01000201.1 GCA_003524335.1 Candidatus Aminicenantota bacterium
ATCTCAGCCCAGCCTTTGGCAGGGAGACGCCGAAGCTCCTCCTCGACAATCCGGAGAGGAAAAGGCCCAAGGCTTGCCTTCCGGACCTTCCCCCGATGAGCATTGGCGTACAGGCCGAAGTAACNNAGAGTCCAGAGCTGCAGTTTCGTCATTTCGACGATCTTTTCCATATCCAGATCCGGGCGGTGCACGGGCCAGGTCTTAAGGTCTCGAATAACCTGGACGATCTCTTTTTCGTTTGTTCTTGGATACGGGTCAAAAGAGGGGACATCATATTCAGAAACCCTTTTTCCGGAAATCATATCCAGGTAGACAGCACAAAAAAGGGCAAACAGCGAGCCGGTTCCGATTCGCGAATCTCGGACCAGCAAGGACGAAGGTAAAGAGCCGGACTGATGGCCATATGCGTTTGCCATTCCTGCAAGTTCAAACACTTCCTCTAAGGTCACTCGGGAGATTCCCGGCTGGAGATCTGGCATCTCCGCGGGACCCAGGGGTCGAATCGCTTTTATCTCTTGAGGCAGTGATCCCCTTTTTTGATAGTCGACAATCGCCGCCCCATAGCCGGCAAAGGCCTCGGCGGGTGAAAAGTATTCGCTGCCGAAAACAGATCTTTTCTTGATGACATTTTCGGCGATTTCCCGCAGCTCCTCCTTTGTTACGGAATCCTTCTGAGACCCATAAACCTCCATCAGAGAACGAAACGTGGTGATCTCGATGTCATCCCGGCTCTTGAGATACCTTGCCATCCGGCGGAAATTGGCCTGAGCTGTCTTCATGCTTTCCAGGGGGCGCAGCTCGGGCGTTTTCCATTCGTCCGGACCGGGATTCCGGCCCTCATAATAATTGAAATCCCAGAACTGCTCAGTCCGGATCTTGGTGGGGTGTCCGGCGAAAAAAGAAAGGACATCTGTCGTTTTCGCCAACTCCGGTAATTCCGCCTTCAGCTTGTCAAAATGCGGCTCGAACTGATCATCCCGATAATAGGTGTCGTCGAACCCGTCGTATTGACCGGTGAAATTCAAGGCGTTGCAGAACCAGACGACGTTCCGGCCGGGAAGGCTAACGGGCGAACCGCTGTAGCCGGCCTTCAACCGGCCCAAGGCGCAGACCAGCTGGGGTCCATAGGAACCACCATGCCGGGCCAAGGTCTTTACGGGAACCCCAAAAATGCGCTCTAAGTCCCTTATGCCGGCAGATTCCTGCCCGGCCATAAGGCGCACGCCATCATCCCAGCCGGCTTTTTCCAGCTGCTCCGTCACGGTCGGATGGACAGAGCCATGGTTGGTATGGCTGCCGATGTCGTGCTTGGCCATAGCCGCGATGACATCATGGCGCCCCCGGCTCTCCAGCGACCTGGCCTTCTCGCCGATCACGAAAAATGTTCCGGTGACACGTTCTTCGGACATTATCTCAGCCAGCCATTTGGGGATCTCGTCAATGCCTTCAGAAGCGGGCGTCGTGTAGTCTTCCACGTCAAAATTGAGAACCAGGAACATTTTCGATTTGGGGGAGTGACACGAATTGGCCAGCGCCAGGGCCATGATCAACACCAATTGGGATAGCCTTAACGGTGATCTCATTTGTGTTCGCTCAGATTCTGCTTAAACCACTCGATGTTTCGCCGGCCTGCATCAAGGACGAGTCTGGGCTCGCGCAAACCGTGAGGCTGCCTTGGGTAGACGACCATCTTCACCATCGTCCCCTGTCTCTTCAGGGCGTTATAAAGCTCATAGCCCTGCCCGATGGGAACGCGGACGTCCTGCTCTCCCTGCTGGATCAGGGCGGGTGTCGTCGCTCCCTTGACATTGAACATGGCCGAGTGTTTCACATAAGCTTGAAGGTTATTCCAGAATTCCGCGCCCAAGTAGTCGGGGATGAAGCCCGGGATGTCGGTCGTGCCGGTGAAGCTCATAAGGTTTGTCACCGGAGCTCCGATCGATGCCGCCTTGAACCGCTTCGTCTGGGTGATGACCCAAGAGGTCATGTAGCCGCCGTAGCTCCAGCCCATGACTCCGAGCCGCTCGGGATCGGCGATGCCCAGACGGATGACCTGGTCGACGCCGGCCATGAGGTCCTGATAATCCATCCCGCCCCAATCCTTATAGTTAGCGTAGCGGAACTTCCTCCCATAGCCGGAGGACCCGCGGATATTGCACCGCAGAACCGCCCAGCCCTGGACGGAGAAGGCGGCGATCGGATACTGACTCCGGTTGGCAATGTAGGACTGGACAAAAACGCCGGTCGGCCCGCCATGAATAATGAGAAGCAGGGGACAGCGCCGGCCCTTCTCGTATCCGGGGGGGTAAGTCAGAAGGCCCTCGATCTCCATCCCGTCCGGGGCCTTCCAGCGGATGACCTCAGTCTTCCCCAAGGGATGTTGAGGAGAATCGGCGTTGATCTGGCTGACCTGGACGGGCGACCACCGCTCGGCTGAAGTCACGAAGGCTTCCGCCGGTCTGTTCCAGGACTGAAGGCTCAAGCCGAATGCCGTCCGCGTCGGGTTGAGGTTGATATCAAAAACGGCATTTTCGCCCTGATTCAATATCTCGGCGGCTCCGCCATCCACGGGCAGAGCCGCCATGCTCGTGGCCGTCCCCCGTGTCTCCGTGAAATAGACCCGTTTTCCATCGGCTGACCAGCCCACGATTTCGGGCTGCTCGTCAAACGTAGCTGCCAGCCGGGTGGGCGGACCGCCGGCCGCGGGGGCGATATGGATCCAGGCTGCGAACCCCCAAGTCGGGGGGCTGTCGCTGGCGCTATAAGCCACCCATTGGCCGGAGGGCGAGTAGCGAGGCGAGGCCTCGGCGGCTTTTGTCGAGGCGAAAACCTTGATTTCGGCGGAGGCCAGGTCGACTGTCGAGAGATCTGCCCGGGTCCAATCATCGGCCAACGGGCTCGGCACATGAGAGAAGATGATCGTCTTCCCATCCGGCGACCAGTCCCAATCCGCGACGCTGAACCCGGCCTTTGTCAGACGCCGCGCCTCGCGCTTTCCCTCGGCGTCTTTCTCCACAGGAACAACCCAAAGATGGCTCATCTTGGGATTTTCGCCTACAACCCAGGCATCGTTCCTGGCCTTCTGGTCCTTTTCCTCCTGCTCGCTCGGGGGGTCGGACATGGTGAAGGCAATCTGCCTTCCGTCAGGCGACCAGGCAAAGCCGTCCACTCCTGACTTGACATCGGTGAGCCGTTCCGCCTCCCCTCCGTCGGCCCTGATCAGCCAGAGGTTGTTCTTGCCGGAGCGACTCGAGGTGAAGGCGATCCGGCGGCCGTCCGGCGACCATAGAGGATTCGTAGAGGATTTATCGCCGAAGGTGAATGGATAGACCTCGGAGCCATCCGCCTTGGCCATCCAAACCTGGGTGAGGAATTCGCTCTTATCTTCGGTCAGGACAGGTTCGGTCACAGTGAAGACAAGGCGTTTTCCATCCGGCGATGCCTGAACGCTGCCCACCGACTTCACCTTCATCATCTCCTCCGGCGTCCACTGCGCGCCAAGAGGCGAGAGCAGCAGAATGCAGGCAAGGGCTCGGATCACGAACTTGATAAATGGCCTGCGGCATGACATAGGCAGTCTCCTTTCTTCGTTCCAACTGGGAATTCAAAATACAACAAGAGCCATATCAGATGAGAGGGCCCGAGTCAACCCGGCCTCTTTTGATCTCAGGGGAGATCGGCTGGCAATGAAACCGGTTCCTTTTCGGTATTAAATGAGGGAGACAGTTGTCGCTGTTGCGGCATTGCCAGGGGAATATTCGCGGGCGATTGGTGTATACTTGGTTGATAAAGAAACGATCCCTGATAGAGGAGAGTTCGGATGGCGAAGAAAGGGTCTTTGATAGGGATGGTCATCGTCTTTAGCATATTACTGGCTTCATTTGTTAATGGCCAGGTGCAGCCGATTGACATCGAGGAACTCAAGAAGAGCGCTCCGAAGGTCTACATCGACTGTGACTGGTGCGACATCGAGTACATCAAGACAGAAATCACCTTTGTCAACTATGTCCGCGACCGGAAAGAAGCCCGAGTCCACGTCCTCATCACTATCCAATCCACCGGGAGCGGAGGGCGGGAGTACACCCTCACGTTCTTGGGACAGCTCGATTTAACGGGCCAGGATGACATCCTCAGATATTACTCCAACAAGACTGACACCGATGACGAAATCCGCCAAGGCCTGGTCCAAATGCTCAAGGTCGGGCTGATGCGCTACGTGGCCAAAGCCCCCATCTCCAGAAGAATCGCCATCAGTCTGATGGACCAGGTCAAGCCGACCTCGGTTATCGATAAATGGAATTTCTGGGTGTTCAGCCTGAGCGCCCGCGGCTATTTTAACGGGCAAAAGTCGATTATTTATAATTCCTTTAGCGGCAGCATCGCGGCCAACCGCGTGACCCCCGAGCTGAAAATCCGAACGAGCGTCAGGGCGGGCCACTACTATAATAGATACGACATCGACGGCGAGAGGCTCGAGAGCACTCTGAGCACCCGCTCGTTCAGCGGCCTGGTTGTGAAAAGTCTGGGGGAGCACTGGTCGGCCGGGGGCTATCTCTCCCTCACCTCATCAAGTTATTCCAACATTCAGTCTGCCGTGAATCCGGCTCCTGCCGTCGAGTTCAACCTCTTCCCGTACTCTCAATCCACCCGCAGGCAGCTCCGCTTTCTCTACCGCCTGAACTTCAATTCCGTCAGGTACAGGGAGGAAACCATCTACCTGAAAACAAGAGAAAACCTCTGGAGTGAAAACCTGACCGTGGCGCTGGAACTCAAAGAGAAGTGGGGAACGATCAGCACCGCCCTAGAGGGCGCTCATTATTTCCACGATTTCCACAAGTATCACCTGGACGTGTACGCCGAACTTTCACTACGGCTGTACAAGGGATTGTCGTTCGAGGTCTATGGCAGCGCCGCCCGGATCCACGACCAGCTTTCCCTGCCCAAGCAGGGCGCTTCCTATGAAGATATTCTCTTGATGCGCAAGCAGCTCGCGACGTCCTACCAGTATTTCTTTTCTGTCGGGCTGAGTTATACGTTCGGCTCAATCTACAGCAATGTCGTCAACCCGCGCTTCGGGTCAGAAAGTTACTACGGCAGTATCTATTAGGGACGCATCCAGGCAGACTGAGGCCGTCCAGAGAACCGTCTTTTCCTCACTCCCGCTGGGCGATCAGCTAGACCGGCTTATACCCGCCCTTGGCCCGGAAATACAAGATCAGGATGAGATAGCAGACCAGCATGATGGCCGGGAAAATGGCCACGGTCATCAGGGCATTCTTCTTGGCCGTGGCCGTCGTGTCCGCGACGATCTTCTGTTCTCCCCCGCTGAGCGCGGCTACCCTTTCCTTGTCGACCGGCTGATATTTTCCGAAGATGCTGGCTTTTTCCGGAGCGACGACCTGGGTGTGGAGAGCGGGATGCTGGGCCAGGAGCTCACGGTCGATCTGCCGGTCCTGGATATTGCCTAGGAACACGGCGCCGATGACTCCGACGCTCAACATACCCATGCCTCCGATGGCATTGAGGGTGAGAGCTCCGCCTCTTGGGAAACGTTCGGCGGCCACTCCGAGCATGGTCGGCCAGAAGAAGGTCTTCCCCAGGGCATAGACAGTAGCCGCTATGAAAATCATGATCCCCGTCACCTGCGACAGCATCACAAGCCCGACGACGGCGATCCCGCTGCAGATAGCTAGAAGGCCCAGCGGCGATAGCTTGTGGATGATCGGCCCGGCCAGAAACCGCAGGACCATCATGATGAAGGCCGTGTAGATCAGCAGCCATCCGGCCTGCATCCCCATCTTGGCCATTATCGGATTGACGAGCTCGGTGATCCAGGAGTCCGTCCCCAGCTCGGTCGTGGCCAGCGGAAGCATGATGAGCAGCAGGAATATAAACAGCGGATGGCCCAGCTTGCGGACATAGAGGGAATAGGCCAGTATCAAGACCGCGGCAACGATGATCTTCGCTCCGAGCGGCCACTGAAAGATCCGGCCGATCTCGGCGATCATGATGATGATGACGATGACGGCGCCGATGATCCCCGCTTCCTGGAGCATGGCTTTGTAGGAGATGCCGGCCTTGACGCGTTCATGGACCGGAAACTTGGCGCGGATCATCATCAGCCCGTAGACGACAGCCGGAATTAGGACAAGTCCGACTTTCCATCTCCAGTCCAGGCCCGGCATCAGGATCAGGATCAGAAGCCCACCCAATACCATCCCTCCGGGCCAGCCGGCGTGGAGGATGTTCAGCCATTTCGTCTTCTGCTTGGAATAGACCGTGGCCACGACGGGGTTGATCACGGCCTCCACCGTCCCGTTGCCCACGGCCAGGATGAAAGTGCCCCAGTACAGCATCTGATAACCGGTGGCGAAGATGGTGACAAAGGCCGAGGCGACATGACAGATGAAGGCAAAAGCCAGCGCCCGTCCGTATCCGATTTTGTCGATGATCAGGCTGAACAGGATGATGCTTAAGGCAAAAGGCCACAGACCCACTCCGAGGATCTCCCCCTTCTGAGTCTCGCTCAGGTTGAAGGCGACACCCAGATCGCCGATGATGTTCGCCCGGATGATAAACCCGAACGATGTGGCCACGAGAGCAATAAAGCAAGTCCAGAAGAGCCACTTTGAGATTTCCCCGGGCCCGGCGGCGACCGTGCGCTTTTGATTCTCCACTCCAGCCATTTCTCCCTCCTCCCAGGAAATTTTAAGAGCTATATATCACAGCGCCGGACGTGGGTCAAACTTCTTTTATTGACATCCGTCCGCCAGACTCGCTATATTTCCGACCTCGTGGATCGTTTAAGAACGTCAACATTACAAAGGATCCCCACCATGAAGAAGACGGCGATTCTGCTCATCGGCTTCTCGATCGTTTCGAGCGGGGGTGCCATCGCCCAAGTAAAGGCCGACGGCGCCAAGGCCTATGAGCACGTCCGCCACCTGGCCTCGGATGAGTTCAAGGGCCGTAAGTCTGCAACCCCGGAGTATGCCAAGGCCGCAGAGTATGTGGCCGCGAAAATGAAAGAGTACGGCCTCCAGCCCGGCGGCGATAAGGGCTCGTGGTTCCAGGAAGTGACTTTCAAGAACTGGTCGGACTACGATCAGCCTGTCCGGCTGGAGATCATCTCGCCTCGGAAGCGGATCTATTTTCCGGGCCGAGGCCGAGATTTTACGCCGGTATTCGGGACCGGCTCCGGAATTATCCGGGGCGATATGGCCTTCGCGGGATACGGGATCCTGTCCGAAAAGCCCGCCTGGAACGACTACGACGGACTCGAGGTTAAGGGCCGCGTCCTGGTCATCCTTCCCGATTCACCGCCCGACTTCGAAGACGCCGCCGCCAAGGAGTGGACGCTGGATAAAAAGGCCAAGCTCGCCGCTGAAAAAGGAGCCGTCGGGATGATCGAAATGGACCTCACGGATCCTCGACGGCCCCCGGACCCGAAGGAGCGGCGCCGGACTTCCCGGAACCTCAAGGCGGGCGAGTGCCCGAAAGGCTTCGTGGTCATGCAGGCGGGCCGGGACTTTCTCGACGACCTTTTCTACAGCGCCCGAAAAAGCTGGAGAGATGCGGTGAGCCGGATCCTCCGGCTGAAGAAACCCCACTCCTTCCTCTTCGAGGCCGCGGTGGAGATGGAGGTCCATCTGGTTCAGGAAGAACGGAAGGCGGTCAACGTCATCGGGCTTCTTCCCGGCCGGGACCCGAAGCTAAAGGACGAGTATATTCTCATAGGCGGGCACCTGGACCATTTGGGCATCGGCCTTAACGGTTTCATCTACAATGGCGCGGACGACAACGCGACATCCGCAGCCACATTCCTGGAAACGGCCCGGGTCTTGATTTCCTCCGGATTCAAACCGGCCCGGTCGATCGTCTTCTGCTCATGGGCGGGCGAAGAAATCGGGCTCATCGGGTCCCGCTACTACGTCGATCATCCTCTTTATCCTCTGGAAAAGACCGTGGTCTACTTCAACATCGACATGGTCGGCACGGGCGACTCTGACCTCCTTGTCGGAGGAATGTGGGAGTACGACCGGTTTTATGATCTCCTCAGGCCCGGGCTCGACCCCGAGACGGTGAAAAAACTCAAGCCCCGGGTGAATTATCGCGGCTCGGACCACAGCGCCTTCTGGGCGAAGGGGATTACGGCCTTGAGCCTCAGGACCGGCGAAATCCTGACGGAAAAGCTCGACGACGAGCATCCCGAGTACCACACTCCCGGGGACCGCCCCGAGCTCATCGACCCCGATCTCCTGCGCCTGGCCGCTCAATACCACATCGATGCCATCCGTCATCTAGCCGTATCAAAAGAGGCCTTGCTCGATCCCCGGTTCCGGGCCGAGTTTGTCCACAAGGATGCGGTTGTAGCCGACCTCCATTGCGACACCATCGGCCGGTTCATGGACGGCGAGGACCTCCGGCAGGACCTGGCCAAGGGACACATCGATATCCCCAAATTGAAGAGGGGAGGGGTGGACCTCCAGGTGTTCGCCTGCTTCTCCGGCCCACCCGCCGATGAGCTGCAAAAAGCCCAGTCCGCCAACACGATATTCCGGCAGCTCGAAGCCCTCCACCGCCTGGTCGGGCAGAACCCGGAGGACCTGGAGGTCGTCAACGGATCTGACGACGTCATGCGCCTGCGGAACTCAGGCAAGACCGGTGTCCTCATCGGCATCGAGTCCGGCTATGCCATCGAGAACGACCTGGATATGCTGCGGGCATTCTACCGGGCCGGTGTGCGCCTGATGACGCTGACTCATTGGACGCACACCGACTGGGCGGATGCCTCCGGCGACCCAAAGGCGGAAAGGTGCGGCCTCACCGAGTTCGGCGAGCAGGTCGTCAAGGAAATGAACAAGCTGGGTCTGATCATCGACGTCTCCCATGCCCATGATGAAACGTTTTGGGACGTCATCCGGATCAGCTCAGCTCCAGTCATTGCCTCCCACTCCTGCTGCCGTGCCCTCTGCGAGCATCACCGCAACCTGACTGACAAGATGCTCGAGGCGCTGGCCAAGAACGGCGGCGTTATCGGCCTCAATTTCTCGGCCGGCTTCCTCAACACCGAATACGGAAAAAAGCAGCAGGCCCTCTGGGAAGAGGTCGCCCGGGAGCTCGGGCTTCCGGCCGACCACTATGAGGCCAATAAGGCCGACCCGGAGAAAACCAAGAAGGCAGAAGCCGAGTTCGAGGCTCGTTGGGTGAAGCTCCGGAAAGGCCTTCCCCCCGTAAACGTCAAGACGCTCGTCGACCACATCGACCATGTCGTTAAGGTGACTGGGAATACAGAGCATGTCGGGCTGGGCTCCGACTTCGACGGGATATCCGATCCCCCGGTGGGCCTGGAAGACGCCGGCCGG
>DQHV01000289.1:0-2483 GCA_003524335.1 Candidatus Aminicenantota bacterium
GCCGGCCTGCTCCATGACATCGGCAAGATCGGGATCCCCGAATCGATTTTGAGGAAGAAGGGCCCCCTGACCTTGATCGAACGAGAGATCATCAAGGACCATCCCCTTCTGGGCTATAAGCTGATCGAGGAATTCTCGTTCCTGGAGAGAGCGGCCCAAGTCGTCCTCTTCCATCACGAACACTTCACCGGCATGGGCTATCCCTATGGCCTGGCCGGAGAGCAGATTCCGCTAGAGGCCAGGATCTTCTCCATCGCCGATACGGTGGATGCCATCACCTCGGACCGGCCCTACCGGAAGGGCCGAAGCTTCGAAGAGGCCCGGCGCGAGGTCGAGCGGTTCAGCGGCAGTCAGTTCGACCCCCAGTTGGTCGAGGTCTTTCTATCCATCCCTCAGGAACGCTGGCAGAAGGCCAAGCTGGACACCCTGAGGACCCTCCGTTTGCCCACTATTCACTGATTTTCTTTTAAATCCTTTCCTTGGCAATCCCGGCCCGGCCGGGAGTCTAGATTCCGGGGCGGCGCGGGCTGTTCCAGGAGCTCTGCAAATATCTCTGCGGTGTGCCGAGACCGGATGGGCCTGCCCTCGGTCTCAAGACCCGACCGGAGCTGAAACAGGCAGCCGGGGCAGTCCGTGGCGACGAGCGGAGCCCCGCTTTTCAGGATGTCTTTTTTCTTGTTCTTCCAGAGATGGGCGGAGATTTGGGGGTTTTTGACCGAGAAGACGCCGCAGAAACCGCAGCAGGCCGGCGGCTCTTTTTGCTCCGCCAGGTCGAAGCCGAGAGACCGCAGAAGCTCGGGTGGTTTGTCCCCCAGCCGGAGCTCGGTGAGATAATGGCAGGGATAATGATAGTAGACCTCTTTTTTGCCCGCCGTCTTGGTCGGCGGAAGATGTCCTTTGGAGGTCATAAAAGCGGTGAAATCCTGGATCTTGCCGGTGAAGCGAGAGGCTCGGGGATCGAGGCGGGGATAGAGGTTCTTGAAGAGAGCATGCCCGGTGGGACAGACGGTGATGATGATGTCGGGGTCTTCTTTGGCGAACGATTCCAGGTTTTTCTCGGCCAGGGCGCGGACAGCCTTGCCGTCCCCGAGATGATGGCTGGGCGCGCCGCAGCACACCTGCTCCGGCGGCACGACAACCTGGTAGCCGAAAAAGGCCAGCGATTTGATGACACTCTCACGGACCTCGGGAAAGAAATACTTCACCAGACATCCCTGAAAAAGATAGACCTTGGGTCCATCTGCCGGCTTTCCCGGCCGGTTTTTTCGGAACTTCAAGACGGGGATCCTTTTTCCCCGGCTCCAGACAAGCGGCAGGCGCCGGAAATATCCGTCCTTCTGCCAGACCTTTTGCAGGACAGCCAGGATCCCGGCGCCATTTTCGGCCAGTGTTTTGGACCGGAACAGGGAGGACAGTCCTTTCTCCCAGAGCCGTGAGCCCTGAGTCTCTTTGATTCTCAGCAGAAGATCGCCGGTGGGAATGCCCACGGGGCAGAACTCCTCGCACTTCTTGCAGTCGGCGCAGAAGTCGAGCGTCCGGTAGGATTCGCGGAGCGAGCAGGTCATGGCCGTTAGGAGAGTGCCGATCCCCCCGGGATAGACGGGGCCGCCGAAGACATGGCCGCCCACGGACTGGAAGACCGGGCAGACCAGCATGCAGCCCCCGCACTTCAGGCAATAGAGGACTTCCTTGAAGTCCTCATTCTCGGCGAGCGCCAGACGCCCGTTGTCGAGGATGATGATGTGGACCTCCTGCGGGCCATGGACGCCCACGACGTTTTCTTTCTCGATATCCGTGGTCGAGCTGGGCCCGGTTATGAATGACACATACGAGGTCAGCTTTTTCCCGGAGGAGGCGACCGTCAGGGCCTTGATGAGCACCGTCGCCTCTTCGAGGGTCTCGACGAATTTTTCGACCGTAACCAGGGCGATATGGACGGGCGGCAGAGTGGTGGCCAAACGAACGTTGCCCTCATTGCTGACGATGACCAAAGTCCCGGATTCGGCGACGGCGAGATTCGCGCCCGAAACACCGATATCCGCCTGGATGAAATGCTTGCGCATCTCTTCCCGGGCGATCCGGACGATCTCGCGGGCGTCGGCGGGCACGGGTCGGCCCAAGTGCCGGCTGAGGACCTCGGCGATTTTCTCCTTGGTCAGATGGAGCGCCGGCGCGGTGATATGGGAAGGCCTGTCCCCGGTCAGCTGGATGATCCACTCCCCGAGGTCGGTCTCGACGACCTGNNTTCCTCTCCCGGGCGATCCGGAGGATGGTGTCGAGCGCATCCTGGGGGCCCGAAGCCCTGTGCACGCGAGCGCCTGCCTTTTCGGCCTCCCGGCTAAACTGTTCGACGAGCTCCGGCAGCCGGCTGATGTTTTTTTCACGGATGGCCCGGGCCTTCTGCTTATACTCTTCCCAGGGGATCTCCCGGCTGGTCTGGAGGTATTTATTGCTGTGCTGGCCGGAGGCCCGCCCCAGGGCAA
>DQHV01000289.1:2488-7558 GCA_003524335.1 Candidatus Aminicenantota bacterium
GAGGCCTGGCCGGTGGCCAGCACCATCCTGAGCGCCTCCTCGTAGAGTTCGTCTTTCTCGCCCGTGTCCTCCCATCCCTGGGCGGTGGGGGCCTTGATGAACTTGACGAGTTTGGTGTCGAACTCGGGCGCCCGCTGTTCCTTGACGAACTTGACGAGCCGTGTGATCTCGGGCATGGAGATGAAGGCGCAGTGCAGCCGGATGATCCGGGGATAGTTCGGCGGCATGAATAGCATGTCGCCGAGACCCAAGAGCTTGTCGGCGCCGGACGTGTCGATGATAATGCGGGAGTCCACCTTCGAGGGGACGCGGAAGGCGATGCGGCAGGAGAAGTTGTTCTTGATCGTNNTCCGTGAGCTTGCCCTTTTTCTCCTGAAGGATCTTGAGGATCTGGTGGTTGTACTGGACGATGTCCCGGACCTTGAGGAAGCTCAGGCGGTGGTAGCGCTCCTCCATTTTTCTGATGGCGTCCATCAAAATGCCACCGGCCTTCTTGGGATCGTTGATGACAGGACTCAGGAGATGGGGGATGCCTTCGTAGAGGGTGAACTCGAGCCGCTTGGGGTCGATCAGGATGAGCTTGACCTCGTCCGGGCTCGCCTTGTAGAGGATGCTGGCGATCAGGGAGTTGAGGGCGACGCTCTTCCCGGTTCCCGTGGCGCCGGCGATCAGGAGGTGGGGCATGACCGAGAGGTCGGTGACATAGACTTCTCCGTGGATAGTCTTCCCCAGGGCAAAGGTCAGCTTGGAGGGGGAGTTGAGGAATTTCTCCGACTGGATGATGTCCCGGAGCTTGATAATCTCCCGCTTATTGTTGGGGATCTCGACACCCAGAGAGGACCGGCCCGGGATCCTCTGGATGCGGACGGACTCGGCCCCCAGGGCCAGGGATAGGTCCTCGGAGAGGTTGGCCACCTGACTGACCTTGATCCCGGGATCGGGATAGAACTCGTAGGTCGTGATGACCGGTCCGGGATGGTATTCTTTGACCTCGCCCTCGACGCGGAACTCCTTGAGCTTTTCCTCGATCCGCATCTTCTTCTCGTAGAGTTCGTTTTTATCGATCTGCTCGGAGGGTGCGCCGGGGTCGAGGAGGGTGAAGGGCGGGAAATTGTAACCGCTCTTCTGCTCCATCTCCGGGAAGAGGAGCTTATCCGGCCGGGCGGGTTGGGGGGGGTGCATAAGGATCGGTTCCGGCCTCTCGGCCCTCTTGAGCTCTTTCCTCTCTTCTTTCTTTCCCTTAGACTTCGGTTCCTCCTCTTCTTCCTCTTCTTTCTTGGCCTTCTCCTTTTTCTGGTCCTTCTCTGGCGATTGGGTGTACTTCTCGATCACCTTCTTCCGCATCTTTTCTTTGGCCTTGGACTTCTGGTAGTCGGTTACGCGGATGCGGACCACTTTGAAGGCGAAGCTCAGAAAGCGGCCGAAAAAGCCGATGAGCCTCCCCAAAGAAAATTCCGTGGAGAAGAGGACGAAGAGCATAAGCAGGGCGAGAAGGAAAATGAGAGTTCCTGCTTGGCTGAGATAACGGACCAGGACCGAAGATATGAAGGCGCCGAGGACGCCGCCGGCTTCGATATCGGCCCCTCTCCAGGAGAGCCGCTGGAAAAGAAGCGAAAAGAGTCCGCCCAGGACGAAGAGGAGGAAGAGGCTTCCCCCGATCCTCAGCAGCGAACCGCCCTTGCTTCGAGGGTGAAGGGCCTTGACTCCCAGGAAGCCGAGGATAATGGGCAGGATGAAGGCGCCCAGGCCGAAGACCTGCAGGAACATTTCGGACAGGGAGGCCCCGACCTTGCCCCCATAATTATGGGTCTTCTGCCCGGGGGAGGCGACGCTCGCCCAGGACGGATCGTGGGCATCGTAACTGACCAGGCTGATGAAGGTGAAAACGGCGAAGAGCAAGACGAGAAGGCCGATGACCTCGGCGGAGCGGAGGCGTTTCTTCCGGGCGTCTTTCTTCTGGGAGGCGGAAGTCTTCTTCTTTTTCCGGCTCTTCATTGGGGAGATTATAGCATACTTGGCGGCATTTTCTGAACGGCAGATCGGGGCGCGGGGTTCGAGGATCGACGGATCATCAGGCCGCAGCCGGGTTCAGGTCGCGTTTGCTATTGCGCGGGCTGAAGCCCACGGCTACAACTCTCGGGCTCTGAAATTGGAAAACCGCGCAAAATCCCCAGCCCTTGGGCCTAGAAAGCGAAGGTCAGGCCGGCGCTGTATTCGAGGCCGCCGAGCTGGATCTGGATGGCGTTCTCCTCGGCCTTGACCCAGGTATACTTGAGCCTGACGTTGACCATCACCGGGATGCTCTTGGCAAAGCGGAGATAGGTCCCGCCCGTTATATGGTACCCGTTGGCGTAGTTCAGGACCGTCCCGAGCAGGTTGTCTTCGTAATAAAAATAGAAATCGAGCCCGGCCCCGAGATAGGGATGGAAGAAGCCGAGAGGATAGATATACCGGATTCCCAGGTCGATGGGGACCAGGTAAAACGTCGTTTTCTCCTTGGAGAACGTCAGGGCGCCTTGCCGGGAGTAGTATTTGATGTCCAGATAGAAATTGACATTGGAGGCGATTGCGGACGACAGGGTCAGCCCGACCATCAGCCCGCCCGAAGGATAAGCGGCCTCGAAACGCGGCTCGTTCATGCTGTAGCTGCCGAGCGTGAACTCCACCGAGCCTTGGGGGATCGTCCGTTCAGGGGAGGAGAAGGTGAAGATATTCAGGGCGAAAAACGCGGTCAGGGAAAGCGCCGCTTTTCTTATGGTTATCTGGCTTGTCAACAGGGTCCTCCTTCCAGAAAGGGAGTTCAAAGGTCGTCTTCATCGTCTCAACCGCTACCATACCATTCCCGCTCGCTCCTTGGCAACTTTTCAAATTCGAATGATCGCCATTTGGAGATGTGCCGCTCTGGGGAATGGGGACTCAATGTGAGCGACGTCCGGGAAGGCCTCGCGACCTTGCTGTTCGATTCTCCGGGGAGGGATGTTTTCCCCGACTGCCGCTGACCTCAGGGCATCCGCCGGAACAGAAATTTCCAGAGATATTCTTTGGGTACTCCCAGGAGCTGGTCCCTCCACAGCCGGTCGCACCGCGAGCAGGTCTCCAGGTCGGCGATGTCCCGGCGGAGGACTTTTTCCCGCAGCCGGACCATCTTCTCGCTGTTCCAGATCCGGGCCAGCGTTTCCTCCCGGACGTTTCCCAGGGTGTAATAGCCGTGGAAATCCTGAGTGCAGGGTAGGACGGCGCCGTCCCAGAAGATGACGAGCGCCTGCCAGAGGAACGTGCAGGGGATGTACTTTTTCTTAGGCCGCCCTTGTCCGAGCTCTCCCGCCCAATTGTGCATTTCCTTAATTTCGAGCCGGTCGAGGGGCAGCCCCCGGAAGTTCTTCAAAAACTCCTTGCGCCGCCGGCCGCCTTCGTCCTTGTAGAGGTCGGGGAAATTGATGAGCTCGAAGACCGCGTAGGGCTTCCGGGAGCGCATCTCTTTCTTGATCTCAAGGAAGCGGACGATGTTGCGGAGGGTTTTCTCGAAGTCGGCGTTGATCCGGATGCTCTCATAGGTCTTCTTGTCATAGCCGTCGAAGGAGAAGGAGATTTGGTCCAGGCCGGCGCCGATGAGCCGCCGGGACATATCCTCATCCAAGAGGGTGGCGTTGGTGTGGAATTTAGTCCGTATTCCGGCGGCATGGGCGTATTCCGCCAGCGAGGGGAAATCCGGATGGAGCAGGCCCTCGCCGCGGTGGATGAGGTTGGCGTCGAAGACAAACCCGCGGGCCTCGTCGACAATCTTCCGGAAAAGAGCGGGGTCCATGAACCCCTTCTCTTCCTTTTTCAAATCCTTGTTCGGACACATGACGCAGCGGAGGTTGCAGATGCTGGTGGTCTCGATCCAGAGGCGGACGGGAAGGTAGGGGAGGACGGTTTTCCCTCTTTTATAGTTGAAGAAAACCCGGAGCAGACGCCGGTAGTAGCGGACCGAACTCACGCCGTCACCTTTCTTCTATAAGACGAACGGACCGTTGATTTATACCACTCCGCGCAGATTCGATCAACCTTAAGCTCCACTAAGCGTCTTGAAGAGAGCCACGAATTGGCCGATGGAGAGCTGTTCGGCCCGCACGGTCTCCTTGAGGGAGAGGCGGCGGAATGATTCCTTGAGGAGGTCGATAGAGAACGATAGGGGCTTCAGGTTGTTGAGAAGGGTTTTCCTTCGCCGGGCGAAAGCGGTGCGCAGGAAGCGTCGGAAGCCGTCTTCGTCACTGAGCGCAAAAAGGGGTTGCGGCCTCTTTTCGAGGGACACCAGGGTGGATCGGACTTTAGGCGGCGGGGAGAATGCCCCCGGCGCCAGCGTGAAGCAGAGCCGGACGTCGAAATGCAGTTGGAAGAGGATGGACAGGGGAGCATAGTCCTTGGACCCGGGTTGCGCTCCGAGCCGCCCGGCCACCTCTTTTTGGAGGAGAAATACACAGGCAGAGAACAGGTCCTTGTCTTCAAGGACCTTGAAAAGGAGGGGCGAGGAAATGGAGTAAGGCAGATTCCCGGCCAGCTTGACTTTGCCGCGGAAAGCCGCTTCGTTGGCCAGGAGGTTTTGAAAATCGAGACGCAGGACGTCCTGTTCAAGAAGGATAAGGTTGTCCTTTTTGCCTTCTCTGAGGAGCGGGATGAAGGCCTTGTCCTTTTCGATGGCGATGACCTTGCCGGCCCGGTCGGCCAGCGGAAAGGTCAGCGCCCCTTTGCCGGCGCCGATCTCGATGACGAGCTCGTCCTTGCGGGGGGCGATGACATCGACGATCTTCTGCAGGATCGACCGGTCTTTCAGAAAATGCTGGCCGAGGGCTTTGGTCTTGCTCATGTCCGGCCGATGGGCTGAAGACGCCTGTCCATCCGCTTGATCCGGATGGCCATGAGAAGAGTCCTCCAGAGAATCAAAGCGGTCAACTTGGTCTTGCCCTTTTTCCGGTCGATGAAGACGATCGGGACTTCTTCGATCGTGAATCCCAGGCGGTAGGCTTTGTAGAGGATTTCGAGGACGACGGACGGACCGGTTGAAATGAGGCCGTCGAGACCGACCTTCTC
>DQHV01000154.1:0-5331 GCA_003524335.1 Candidatus Aminicenantota bacterium
TGCCCGCTCAGTCGTCCACGGGCTTCCTCATCCATACCCTTCGCCTTTAGCAACAAAAGAGAACCGTGCCCGCTGCGCTGCGGGGGGCTGCCCAATTTTTTTATGACGTGTTTACTGACCCGGAATGACGGCGGTGGCCGAGGCCACTGCGCCTTTTCCGGTCTCGAGGTTCCGGATGACCAGGCGGCACTTATAGAGTCCTGGGGATAGGGAAAAAGAGGCGACATACGAGAAGTTCTCTCCTGGGAACTCGGTTTTCCGCCGCTCTTCCCTTTTGAGTGCGACGATGTTCTCTTTCTCGTCGAAAATGACGCCGATGACCTCCACTTTTCCGCTCAGCAGATCCCTAATTTTTTCGACGGGAATATCGGCGGCCAGGCACAGGTTACCTTTTCCATCGGGAGAGTATGGCAGGATGGCAAGTGGGAAGCGGAACGGAGTCTGGAAGAGAGGTTCGTTGCTCAAGGCCAAGTCCACAAGGTGCAGCGTCCTTTCGAGATCGCTGTACTCTGTGAACGGCTTGGGGTTGAAGTATCCTTTCTGGGCTTGAACTTTGCACCCGGGCCGGCTGACCTCGACTTTGATCTTGTGGTAGGCGCCGTCCCATTTATCATCAACATAGTAGCCAAGGACATAGTAACAGCCGGTGAGGTCCTGGATTTTCTCGATGTGCCGCTCGTAGTTATTGATATTGCCGAAGTACTTCCCGCCCGTAGCACCGGCCATCTTTTCGAGGGTGTATCTCCCCTGCATAGACGTGCCTCGATCCAGAATTTGCGTCAGCTCTTGAGTGTCGAGGGCATAAATGGTACAGTTCGCCGCACTCAGTTCCCTGAGCATGTCTTCATACTTGAACCGCAAACCGGGATTCCCCAGATCGCTGATTCCGTAGGGAGATTGATTTCCATAGACGATTGAATAGGGCACGCCGGAGGAAAAAAGGACGATATGCTTATGACCCGGGATGTAGCGAAGAGCCTTGGAGAGGTCGATCATCTTCTGGGCGAATTGGAGCGTTTGATTTTCGCTTTCTTTTCGGTCGGGGCGCAATGTCGGCACATCCGTTCTGTTATCCACCACCCCTGACCTGGAAGCATCCTTCGGGTTTTCTCCCGTGACCGCCTGCCAGTATCCGGCCTCGAAGTCCTCCGCCCTGCCGGCGATCTGCTCCAGCCTGAATNNCTTCGCGGACCTTCTGATGGTCGGTCGTCAGGTACTCGTGGAGCTTCAAGCTTTTTATCGCTGAGTAGGATAGTACGCCAACCTCATCCTGCGGCTGGAGTTGGGTATCGATGAAGTGGAGCGCCGCTTTCCTGGACTTTTCGATCCCGATGCCGTTATTGTAGGCAAAGTCAAAGAACAGGAAAAACTTGCGCGGCAGCAGCTCCCGATAAGGTAAGGGCGGCGTTTCTTTGACCTCGAGTTGGGCGTCCTCTGCCCCGGAAGGAAGCGAAAGGACGTGCCTTTCGAATTCTGTAATCGGCTTCTTTTGGCCTTCATCGTAAATGAGGAAATCGTCTTTCGTCAGGTCGAGGACGGGATTCCCTTTTTTATCAGTTACATAGACTTGGATCAGCTTAACCGTGACCTTGACTTCGTGGCGGAGCTGGGTTTGCTCTTGTTGGCCGGGCGAAACAGGTTTGTCAGGTCCAAGATAAGGGCCTGCCAGAATAAGGAAGGCGGCTGGAACTCCCATAAGCAGCTTTCTCATCCCCCGAAAACACTCCGCCTTATCTTATCGCTGTCTTTGTCCGGCGTCAATAGCTGTGAGCCGGTTATATCATCCTGCGACCGCAGCCTAAAGCCGAGAATATGGAAATGGGGACGGTTCTATTATTTAGCGGGAACAACCGCGGTGGCGGAGGCGACGGCGCCCCGGCCGGTCTCAAGGTTCCTGATGATAAGCCGGCATTTGTAGGTGCCCGGGGGGAGCGAGAACGAGCCTCCCAGAGAAACCCGATCTCCGGAGAGATTGGAAACTTTTCTTTGGCTCTTCTTCAGGACGACGATGTCCTCTTTTTCATCAAAAATGACCGTGACCATCTCGACTGAGCCGGTCATGAGCTCACGGACTTCAGCGAGAGGAACCTGGGCGGCCAGACAGAGGTTGGCCTTGCCGTCCGACGCGCAAGGAACGACCTCCAGGGGAAAGCGATACGGCGCCTGAAAGAGAGGGTCTTCGCTCAAAGCCAGGTCGACGAGATGGAGCATTCTCTCGAGGTCGTTATATTCCTTGAAAGGTTTGGGGTTGAAATATCCCCTCTGGGCGAGGACATTGCAGCCCGGCCGGGTGACCTCGACCTTGATTTTGCGGTAAGCGCCGTCCCACTTGTCGTCGACATAATAGCCCAGGACATAGTAGCAGCCGGTGAGGTTCTGGATCTTCTCGATGTGCTGTTCGTAGTTGTTGATGTTGCCGAAGTATTTTCCGCCCGTGGCGCTGGTTAACTTTTGGAGAGAGGAGGCGCCCTGCATCCTCAAGTCGCTGTCGATTGAGGCGGACAGCTCCTGCGTGTCGATGGCGTAGATGGTGCAATTGGCCGCGCTCACCTCCTTGAGCATGTCCTCGAATTTCTGCTGCAGCCAAAACTCTCCCATCTCTTCGACTCCGATCTTGCCAAAGGGGGACTGGACTCCATAGATGAGAGAATAGGGGACCCCCGAGGAGAGCAGGACGACGTGTTTATGACCGGGGACGTATCTCAAGGCTTTGGCCAACTCCATCAATTTTATGGCGAAGTTGTGGGCCTGCATTTTGCTCTCTTGCCGGTTTTGCGTCCAGCCCCATTCTCGTTCTTCCCCGTAAATATCTTTGGGATCGAAAACGGTTCCTGACCGGGTGGCATCGGCCGGGTTGGCGAACGCCTTGGCCTGCCAGTATTGCGCCTCAAAGCTCTCCGCCCTTCCCGAGATCGACTCCATCCCGATTCGCTTAACGACGTCGCGGACTTTCTTGTGGTCGGTTGTCAGATACTCATGCATCTTCAGGCTTTTTATGGCGGAGTAGGAAAGGAGGCTGATTTCATCCGTCGGCTGAAGTTCACTATCGATGAAATGGATGACCGCTTTCCTGGCCTTTTCGAGACCGAGGCCGTTGTTGAAGGCGAAGTCAAAGAGAAAGAAGATCTTGCGCGGCATCAGCTCCTGGGCCGGCGGACCCTGAATTTTCGGGACTTCCGGCTGAGGTTCTTCTTCCTGCACGAGGACGTGTTTCTCGAATTCAGTGGTCTTCTGCGGCTTGCCCTCATCAAAGATCAAGAAATCATCCTTGGTCAAGTCAAGGACCGGATTCCCTTTTTTATCAGTCACATAGATTTGGACAAGCTTCAGGGTGACCTGAACTTCGTACTGGAGCTTCGTCTCTTGCTTTTTGTCCTGGGCGTTGGAATAGCTCTTTATCAGGCAAAGACCGGCCAGGCAAAAAAGGATGATCAGAACGGGCCAGGACGATTTCCGCATAGCCGGATTATACCCCTTCTTATTCTAGGCCTCGCTCACCGCAAGGTCAAGAACAGGCGCCCGGGACTCTTGAGTGAAAATGCGGAATAGAAGTCGCTATCTGGAATGATGGCTGGCTTATCGGCTTGGAATTACGGCGGTGGCGGAGGCCACTGCGCCGCGGCCGGTCTCTAGGTTCCGGATGACCAAGCGGCATTTGTAAGTTCCCTGAGGAAGGAAGAAGGAAGCGGAGAACTGAAAGTGCTCTCCCGAGAGGTCGGTCGCTTCCCTAGCATTTCTCTTGAGCGTCACGACGTTCTCTTTTTCATCGAAAATGACGGCGATGAACTCTGACTTCCCCGCCAGTACGCTTTGGATCTTTTCGAGAGGAATCTCGGCCGCCAGGCAGAGGTTTCCTTCGCTGCCGGGCTCGCAGGGCACAACCTCTAGAGGGAAGCGCACCGGCGTTTGGAGGAGAGGCTCTTCGCTCAAGGCCAGGTCCACAAGGTGGAGCATCTTTTCCAGGTCGTTGTACTCTGTGAACGGCTTGGGGTTGAAGTATCCCTTCTGGGCGTGAACTTTAAACCCGGGCCGGGTGACCTCGACTTTGATCTTGTGATAGGCGCCGTCCCATGTGTCATCGACATAGTAACCGAGGACATAGTAGCAACCGGTGAGGTCCTGGATCTTCTCGATGTGCCGCTCGTAATTATTGATATTGCCAAAGTATTTCCCGCCCGTAGCGCCGGCCATTTTTTCGAGGGTGTATCTTCCCCGCATGGACGTGTCTCGATCAATGGTTCCGGCTAGCTCCTGGGTGTCCAGGGCATAAATGGAGCAATTGGCCGCGCTGAGCTCCTTGATCATGTCTTCATACTTGAACCGCAAGCCGGCATTCCCCCAGTCGCTGATATCAGGGTGTCCGTACGCGACTTGAATTCCATAGATGATGGAATAGGGCACACCAGAGGAAAAAAGGACGATATGCTTATGACCCGGGATGTAGCGAAGAGCCTTGGAGAGGTTGATCATCTTCTGGGCGAACTGGTACGTTTGATTTTCGCTTTCTCTCCGGTCGCGTCGGATCGCCTCCGCATCCTCTTTGTCATTTACCCCGCCCGACCTGGAAGCGTCATTCGGGTTTTCTCCCGTCACCGCCTGCCAGTATCCGGCCTCGAAGTCCTCCGCCCTGCCGGCGATCTGCTCCAGCCTGAATCCTCTGGCGACTTCGCGGACCTTCTGATGGTCGGTCGTCAGGTACTCGTGGAGCTTTAGGCTCTTAATCGCCGAGTAGGACAGCACGCCGACCTCATCCTGCGGCTGGAGCTGGGTATCGATGAAGTGGAGCGCCGCTTTCCTGGCTTTTTCGATACCGATGCCGTTGTTAAAGGCGAAGTCGAAGAATAGGAAGAACTTGCGCGGCATCAGATCGCGGGCAGGCGGCGCTGGGGTCTCCATGACCACCGGCTGACCTTCCTCTTTCTTCGACGGGAGTGAAAGGACATGCTTTTCGAACTCTGTTATGGACTGCTCTTGGCCTTCATCAAAGACAAGAAAATCGCCCTTTGTGAGATTAAGTACCGGATTCCCCTTTTTGTCAGTCACATAGACCTGCACAAGTTTGAGGGTTACTTTGACTTCGTGGCGGAGCTGGGTTTNNGGTGGAAAAGTGGAGTCATCAAGTCTGAAATATGGCCCGCTCAAAACAAAGAAGGCAAACAGGATGCCGATAAGCGGCTTCTTCATCCCCCGAATTAACCCTAATTAATTCTAGCACTATCCCCCCTTTAGATTCAAGGCTGTGGTGCGCGAAGGCTTAGGATTTATGAATCGGCGCGCCTTTTTTGAGCCTGTAGCCGGCCTTGACTATGCAGGCCTGGGCGGCGATCTGCA
>DQHV01000154.1:5366-19624 GCA_003524335.1 Candidatus Aminicenantota bacterium
GCCTGCTTCAGCCTTGGATTCTTTTTTTTGGCATCGATCAGGGCTTCATCCAGCAGGCTGAGAATGGGCACGGGGGAAGCTTTCCGGATCTCCGGCAGGAAGGCGTGAGCGCTGATGCAGGGGACGACGATGAAATCCGCTCCTGCCCGGGCCAGCGTCCGGACTCCCTTCCGGAGCAGGGGAACGGGGCTCGGACCTTTGCCCAGGATGGCCGGCGTCCGTTCGGGTATCTGGGGGAGGTTATAGATGAGAACCGGGACATGGTCCTGGTCTTTGGCGGCGGCGGTGTGTTTGATGATAAGGCTGAAGAAGTGGGCCGTCGCCTCCGGGCCCATTCCTCCGAGTATTCCGATCGTTTTTATCATTTTTTCTTCTCAGAGATGAGGCTCGTGAGCTTTTCGATCGGGAGCGCCTCGGCGATATGCCCGTCCTTGCCCTCCATTCGCTCCGCCTTGAAGAGAGAGTTGAGGATAGCCTCTTCGGTGGCCTCGACCGCGGCCAGAAAGAGAGGTGATAACTTTTCGTCTCTGAGCAGCGTCACCGTCTGAGTAGGGCCGGCGGCGCGGTTAGGAATTCGGACTTCCCTGGCCGTAGAAAAAGCGATAGCATAGTCGCCGCTGCCGTGGGAATAATACCCTCCGGTGCGAGCGATGCCCAGGAGGGCGCGTTTGGCCAGCCGTTTGAGGTTGCGCGCATCGAGGGGCGCGTCGGTCGCTACTACGACAAGGCAGGAGCCATCGGATTTGGGTTCTGCGCTCGCCTCCGGTTCGCCTTGACCGATAAGGTCGCGGACGAGCACGCCTTTGATCTGGAAAATACCCCCGAAGTTGGTTTGGACGAGGACACCGACGGTGTATCCGCCGCGGGCATCGGGAAGCCGGCGCGAAGAAGTCCCGATCCCGCCCTTGAAGTCGAAGCAGATCGTTCCTGTCCCGGCACCGACGTTCCCTTCTTCCACCGGTCCTCCCACGGCTCTATGGACGGCTTCGAGGACCTGCTCTTTCTTGACATGTCGGCCCCGGATGTCGTTGAGCCAGCCGTCGTTCGTCTCCCCCACAACGGGGTTGACCGACTGCACGCTCTCATTCCCGGGGAGGACGAGGATATAGTCGATCAGGGCATCGGCGGCGGTGGGCACGCTGAGAGTATTTGTCAGGACGATCGGTGTTTCGAGAGAGCCTAGCTCCTCGACCTGGGTCGAGCCGGTGAGCTTGCCGAACGCGTTGGCGACATAGACGGCGGCCGGCACCTTCTCCTGGAAGATATTTCCTTCATGAGGCAGGATAGCGGTGACGCCCGTCCGGATATCGCGGCCTTCGATCAGGGTGACCTGGCCGACCTTCACCCCGAGGACATCGGTGATGGCATTGAGCGGGCCGGGCTGGAGCGCCCCGGTCTTAATCCCGAACTCCCGCAGGCGCGGCCGCTCGGCCGAGGACCCGGCGGCGGCGACCATCAAGGCAAGAAGGAGAATCTGGAAAAGCATGCTTCTCATTTCTTTGAGTTCCTTGCCCCAAATATATCGGCGGACTTCCGGGATGTCAATTCCCTGGACTTGTGCCATCAGCAGGTCAATAAGAAACCAGCCGGTGCTTTTCCCGGTTATCCAGGCGGGTCAGGCCGGCGGTTCGGGCCTTGTCCAGCGCCTCCTCGAATTCCTCGCCGGTTATCCGGCGGCCGAGCGGCGAGCGCGGCGCGATGTCCCCGCAGGGAAAGTACTGGTCCATGATGTTGACGTAGGTATTCGGGGAGATCTCGGCGGCCAGGAATCGGACCACTTCGTCTGTACCGGCAAGGCCTTCAGGAAGCACGAGGTGGCGGACGAGAAGACCGCGCCGGGCGATGCCGCGTTCGTCCAGGACGAGGTCCCCTACCTGGCGGTGCATCTCCGTGATGGCCGACCGCGCCACTTCCGGATAGTCGGCGGCCTGGCAATATTCCTCGGCCGGCCCCGACCGGGCGAACTTGAAGTCCGGCATGTAGATGTCGAAAATCCCGTCGAGAAGCTTCAGGGCAGCCACCGAGTCATACCCGCTCGAGTTATAGACGAGGGGCACCCGGAGTCCGAGGTCGATCGCTTCCGGCAGGGCCTTGAGGATCTGGGGGACATAGTGGGTTGGGGTTACGAAATTGATGTTATGGCAGCCCAGGTCCTGAAGCTCCATCATCATCCGGGCCATCCGTTCGAAGGAGACCTCCCGGCCTTCGCCGAGATGGCTGAGCGAGTAGTTCTGGCAGAACGAACAGCGCAGGTTGCAGTGGGTCAAGAAAATCGTCCCCGAGCCGTGGAGCCCGACCAGCGGCCGTTCCTCCCCAAAGTGAGGAGAGTAGGAGGAAACCTCGGGAAGACAGCCGGCCCGGCAGGTCCCCAACTCGCCATTCAGCCGGTTGACCCGGCAGCGGCGCGGGCACAGCGTGCAGCTTGCGAAAAGGGCGAAGGCCTTTTCTATCCTTTCCGGGAACAGACCGGCGCGGTGGGTATGGACATAGGCCGCCTCAAATGCCTGTCTGCTCATCATCCATAATTATATCTTTGGACTTGGACCTGCACAATCTAGTTACAGCTATGTCTGAGAGACTGGCATGGGTCTGGCGCCAGAAATCTGTTAGAATGATCGATCCCGNNCCCTTTCTCCGGCACGGGTTCGGCGATTTTTCATGGGGGGAGAAAAAGCTCAGGCAGCTTGCGGACAGCCAGGGTTTAAAACCCCTCTTTCTTAATCAGGTGCACTCCGATGTCGTCCATTTCATCGACGAGGTGCCGCAGCGGAGACTGCGGGGTGATGCCGCGGTCACCCGCCTCCCCGGCCTTCTCCTGGTCATCAAAACGGCCGACTGCCTGCCGGTCGTTCTTGTGGAAGAAAAAAAGCGCGTGATCGCCGCCGTCCACTGCGGCTGGAAGGGGTCGTCCCAGGGTGTGCTGGAGAAGGTCGTCCTGGGGATGAAGGAGCGCTATGGCGCCGATCCCGCGGCTATCCTGGCTGCCTTCGGCCCATGTATTGGCGGAAGCTGCTACGAAGTTGGGGAAGATGTCCACCGCGCCTTCGTCGAATCCAACTTCCCTGCCTCTCTGTTTCGTCCGATCTCCGGCCGCGGCGGGAAATATCTCTTCGACCTGAGCTGCGCCAACCGCCTCCAGCTTCTGAGGCTTGGCGTCAAAACGGAAAATATTTCTTCCATTGACATCTGCACTCACTGCGACCCGATGTATCCTTCCTACCGCCGGGATAAGGATGCCTGCGGCCGCATGCTGACCTTCATCGGCCTCAGCAATCGTTGATCTCCTCCAAAGTAACCGCCGGGGAAAACACGCTATTTTTTTTCTTGTGTTAATAATGGCGAGGGGTATGGGTGAGGAAGTCCGTGGANNGGGAAACGAGCGGGCTGACGAATCCCATGCCCCGAGCCATTGCTTTTTGGGGGCGTTTTCTCTATCCTTTACCTACCATGGAAAAACTCGTTTCCGAAATCAGCATCTCCGAGTTTCCCCTTTTCAAGAAAGGGAAGGTTCGGGATGTCTACGACCTGGGCGACAAGCTCCTGATCGTGGCCACCGACCGGATCTCGGCCTTCGATTTCGTCCTTCCCTCGCTCATTCCCAACAAAGGGAAGATCCTCACGCAGCTCTCCCGCTTCTGGTTCGATTTCACCGCCTACATCTGTCCCAACCACGTCTTGACGGCGGACTTCAGCCAATTCCCCCAGCTTCTCCAGAAGTACAGGGACGTCCTTGAGAAGCGATCGATGCTGGTCAAGAAGACGAAGGTGGTGCCCGTTGAATGCGTGGTCCGGGGATACCTAGCCGGCTCGGGCTGGAAAGAATACCAGGAAACGGGCAAGACGAGCGGTCTGAAGCTTGCCGCCGGGCTCAAAGAATCCGACCGCCTTCCGAATCCGATTTTTGCGCCCTCCACCAAGGCCGAAGAAGGGCACGACCTCAACATCTCCTTCAAGGAGATGAAAAAGATCATCGGGAACGACGAGCTGACCCAAAGAATCAAGAAAACCAGCCTTAAGCTCTATCAAAAGGCTTCCCTCTTTGCCCTGTCCAAGGGCATTATCATCGCCGACACCAAGTTCGAGTTCGGGCTGGAAAAGGACGACCTCATCCTGGTCGACGAAATCTTCACGCCCGACTCCTCGCGCTTCTGGCCTCTCAAGAGCTACAAGCCCGGCAAGTCCCAGCCGAGCCTGGACAAGCAGTTCGTCCGGGACTACCTGCTGCGAAGCCCCTGGGACCGGAAGTCCGTTCCTCCGGCCCTGCCTCCTGACATCATCGAACAGACCGCCAAGAGATACTTTGAAATCTACTCTCTTCTCTCCGGAAGGTCCGAGTTATGATGGATGGCCGGGTCGACCTCCACATCCATTCCTCGAATTCGAGCGATGGGGATTTTTCGCCTTCCGATCTCCTCCGGATGGCCAAACAAAAAGGGCTCCGAGCGATCTCTATCTCCGATCACGATACCGTGGGGGCCTACCCGGAAGCGCTCGAGTGGAGCCACAGGCTCGGAGTTGAGCTCATCCCCAGCGTTGAATTGACCACTCTCTTCGAAGGCCGGGAGTTCCACCTTCTTATGCCTTTTGTCCATTGGGAGAGCCGGGTCCTCCGGAGAATCCTGACCGCGGTCACCGAGGCCCGGATGGAAGAGGCCAAACAACGGGTGGCCAAGCTCCAAAGCCTGGGGTTCGATATCACCTGGGACGAGGTGATCCTTCAGACAAGAGGAGGGCCGCCCCTCGGCGTGAGCATCGCCCAGATCCTGATTGATAAAGGACGGAAGAAGAAGACCCCCTCCCTCCAGAAATACTATCAGGGGGCGAACCTCCTTTTTGCTCCCTACCTTTTCTACCGGGATTATTTCCTCGAGGAAGGGCCCGCCTTCGTGCCCAAGCGGACGATCAGCCTTCTCGAAGTCCTGGATGTCGTCTCCGGAGACGGCGCCGTTCCCGTCCTGGCCCACCCGGGCGCCTATTTCGAGCGGGCCACCAAGGATGACTTGGTTGCCCTAAAGGAGCGGGGCCTGGCCGGGTTCGAGGTGTTTTCCTCTTATCACGAACCCGACCAGGTCCAGTCCTACCGGGCCTTGGCCGAAGAACTGGACCTGGTGGTCACGGCCGGCTCAGACTTCCACGGCCGCATCAAGCCCCAGGTCATCTTCGGCCAGCTCAAGGAAGGAACCTACGATATGGTCGAAGCGTTGAAAAAGAGAAGGAGGGGGTGAATGCTCAACAACTGGCTGGATATCCTCCTCCTGGTTATCATCGTGGTGAGCTTCATCCTCGGCCTGATCAAAGGCCTCCTCAGGATGATCATCGGGATCGCGGCCGTAGTCGCCGGGCTGATCATCGCCGCGATCTACTACCGCCCCTTTTCCCGCGTCTTCGGCCGGCTGTTCGCCTCCGAGGTCTGGACCCATCTCGTCGCCTTCGTGGTCATCTTCATCGCGGTTTTAATCGTGGGGGCCCTGATCTCTTTCCTCTTGTCGAAACTGGTTAAAGGGCCGCTCCGCTTTATCGACCGCGTCCTTGGAGGGGTGCTCGGGCTCGTTGAGGGCATCCTCATCTGTGGAGTCCTGGTCATCGCCCAGCTCGCTTTTCCCGTGGACAAGCAGGCGCTGATGCGCTCATCTATCGCCCCCTACTGCTATTGGCTGACCAAGGGCATGGTCCAGGTCATCCCGCAGGAACTCAAAGAGAAGTTCAGAGAGACTTATAAAGAAATCGTCGCCGTCCCGAGGGAACATGGAGAAAAAATCTAGCTCGCTCACGATCCACCAGAAGCTTGAGACCCTTATCAAGGAGATGGTCGAGAGGGAGATTCAGTACAAGGATGCCATGGACGAGTTCGAAAAGATCTTCATCGAGACGGCCTCGAGGCAGTTCAGCGGGAACAAGTCGAAGGTCGCCAAGGCAATCGGAATCCACCGCAACACCCTCCACAGCCGGGCTAAGGCTCTAAAGATCAAAAAAATGATTTAGCACTCTCATGATGAGATTGCTAATTTTCTCCAGTTTTCCTCTTGACAAGAGACGCCTGATCCGCTAAAATTAGCACTCTTTAATCCAAATTGCTAAAAAAGGAGGTTTTTATGAAGGTTACGCCGCTCTATGACAGAGTTCTCCTTAAGAGACTGGAGGAGAAAGAGGTGAAAAAGGGAGGCATTATCATCCCTGACACCGCCAAAGAGAAGCCCCAGGAAGCCGAGGTCATCGCCGCCGGCAAGGGCCGCGTGAATGAGGATGGAAAAGTCGTTGCCCTCGAAGTCAAGAAGGGCGACCGCGTCCTGATCGGCAAGTACAGCGGCACCGAAGTCACGATCGACGGTGTCGAGCACATCATCCTTCGCGAAGAAGAGATCTTGGCGAAGCTCGACTGATCGAGTAGAAAGGAGACAACATGGCAAAACAAATCACAACCGGTGAAAATGCAAGGCAGTCCCTTCTCAAAGGCGTCAATATCCTGAGCAATCTTGTGAAGGCGACGCTGGGACCGCGAGGGAAGAACATCATCCTGGAGAAAAAATTCGGTTCGCCGACCAGCACCAAGGACGGCGTCACCGTAGCCAAAGAGGTCGAGCTCAAGGATCCGTGGGAGAACATGGGTGCCCAGCTGGTGAAGGAAGTGGCGTCCAAGACCTCGGACGTCGCCGGCGACGGCACGACCACAGCGACCGTGCTGGCCCAGGCGGTCTACTCCGAGGGCATGAAATACGTCACTTCCGGCGCCAACCCGATGCTCCTTAAGAAGGGCATTGACAAGGGCGTCGAGGCCGTGGTCGCAGACCTCAAGAAGCTGAGCCGCGACGTCAGCGGTGAGATGATCGCCCAGGTCGGCGCCATCTCCGCCAACAACGACGAGAGTATCGGCAAGATCATCGCCGAGGCCATGGACAAGGTCGGNNGGCTATCTCTCACCCTATTTCATCACCGATCCCGAGCGGATGGAGGTCGTCCTGGAGAACCCGGTCATCCTTCTTCACGAGAAGAAAATCTCGAACCTCAAGGACTTCCTGCCCCTGCTCGAGAACGTGGCCCGGGGGGGACGTCCCTTCTTGGTCATCGCCGAGGAAGTCGAGGGCGAGGCCCTGGCGACCCTGGTCGTCAACAAGCTCAAGGGCACGCTCGTCAGCGCGGCCGTCAAGGCGCCCGGTTTCGGAGACCGCCGCAAGGCCATGCTCGAGGACATCGGTGTCCTGACCGGCGGCCGGGTCATCACCGAGGACATCGGCGTCAAGCTCGAGACCGTCGGGCTCGACTGGCTGGGTGAGGCCCAGAAGGTCGTCATCGACAAGGACAACACCACGATTGTCGAGGGCAAAGGCAAAGCCTCCGACATCCAGGCCCGGATCAAGCAGATCCGCGCGCAGATCGACGAGACCACGTCGGATTACGACCGCGAGAAGCTCCAGGAACGGCTGGCCAAGATGGTCGGCGGCGTCGCCCTGATCAAGGTCGGCGCGGCCACCGAGACCGAGCTCAAAGAGAAGAAGGCCCGTGTCGAGGACGCCATGCACGCCACCAAAGCGGCCGTCGAAGAGGGCATTCTGCCCGGCGGCGGCGTGGCTCTGCTCCGGTGTCAGAAGGCTCTGGAGGCTCTCAAGGTCGAGGGCGACTTGCAGATCGGTGTCAACATCGTCAAGAGGGCTCTCGAAGAGCCGATCCGTCAGATCGCCAGCAACGCCGGCTGGGAAGGCTCGATCGTTGTCGAGAAGGTCAAAGAGATGAAGCAGGACATGGGGTTCAACGCCCTGAACGAGAAGTACGAGGACATGATCAAGTCCGGGATCCTGGACCCGACCAAGGTCGTCCGGATCGCCCTGCAGAACGCTACCAGCATCGCCGGCCTGCTGCTCACCACCGAGGGCTTAGTGGCCGAACTCCCTGAAGAAGATAAGGCCCCCAGGTACCCCACGCCGCCCGGCGGCGATATGTACTGAGCTGAGAGCCCACTCTCGTAGAATTTCCTGAGGGAGCGGCTTCCGCCGCTCCCTTTTTTTTCCTCGATTTTTTGAATCATCCGCCCATTTTTGTTATAAATGAGCGGGATGCTCAAATTCTTCGACCGCTATCTGCTCAAGGAAATCATCCCTCCCTTTTTCATCGGCTTGCTCATTTATTCGTTCGTCCTGTTGATGAACCAGGTCTTCCTCCTCTCCGAGCTCTTCATCGCCAGGGGAGTCTCCTTCACAGCCGTGACCCTGATCTTTATCTACCTCATACCGGCCGTCCTGGCCTTCGCCATTCCCATGTCCGTCCTCATGGGCATCCTGGCCGGGCTGAGCCGCCTCTCATCGGACTCTGAGATCGTCGCCTTCCGGACCCTGGGCATCCGCAACTCCCGCCTCCTCTGGCCCGTTTTTGTGTTTGCTTTCGCCGGCTGGCTGATCACATCGGCCCTGACCCTTTACCTGGCCCCCCGGGCGAACTACAAGTGGGTCCAGACGCTGACTCGGTCCGTCCTGTCCAAGGTCCAGTTCAAGATCAACCCTCGCGAGTTCAACGAGTCCATCCCTCAGACCGTCCTCTTCATACAGGAGATCACCTCCGATAACCGCTGGGAGAACATCTTTGCCTACATCTCCCAGGATGCCGCTGAGCCGCGGGCGATCTTCGCCCGGACGGGCCGACTCAATTTCTACCCCGAAGCCAAGCGGGCGACACTGGAGCTCTTCGACGGTGCCATCCACACCGTTCCGCTGGCCGAGCCGGAAAGGTACCGCATCACCCTCTTCGACCGGATCGAGGAGGAGATCAACGTCGAAAGCCTGTTTGCCCAGTTCTCGAGCGAAAAACGGGTGAGAGAGAAGGATATCGGCGAGCTGATAAGGAGCGTCGAGACGATCGGCGGGGACCGGAAGAAACTTGAGGCGAACCGAATGCGCCTCTCCTCCTCCCCGCGCGCCGGAAAAGAGGCCGAGGTCCGGCGAAAAGAGGTTGAATTCGGGCTTAGCCAGAAAGCCAGGGAATGGCGTTCCCATTGGGTCGAGATCCACAAGAAGTTCGCGCTTCCTTTTGTCTGTCTTATTTTTGTCTTGGTCGGCATCCCGCTGGGGATTTCGACGAAGAAAGGCGGCCGCACCAGCGGGTTCACGGTCAGTCTGGGGATCATATTGGTGTACTATATACTGATCACCGCCGGCGAAAAAAACGCCATGGAGGGCCATATCTCACCCTTCCTGGGCATGTGGGGGCCCAACCTCCTGTTCCTGCTGGCCGGGCTCTATCTCTTCATCCGATCATCCCGGGAATCCCGGCTCTTCGCGGTTTTCTCCCGCCGGGGCTGGGAAAAAAAGAGGAGAATCGTGGTCATCCGCGTACCCGCCTCCTTCCGCGCCCTCCGAACGCGGGCCTTGATGCGGCCCCGGTTCTTCCTTCGCTTCCCCAACACCCTCGACCGCTACATCATGCGTAAATACCTGGCCATCTTCCTGCTCGTCTTCCTGGCCCTGCTCCTCATCTCGGTGATCGTCACCTTCTTCGAGCGCATCGACAACATCTATGAGCACAACAAGTCTCTCTCACTGCTCTTCCGTTACATCCAGTATCGCGTCCCGGAATTCATGAACTACATCCTCCCCGTCACCGTCCTGGCCACTGCCCTGTTGACGCTTGGACTGTTGACCAAGTCGAACGAGATCACGGCCATGAAGGCCTGCGGGCTGAGCATCTACCGGCTCGTCCTCTCGCTCATCGTCACCGCCGGCCTGGTCAGCCTGTTCTCTTTTGCCCTCCAGGAACGGCTGGTGCCATCGGCCAACAAGAAGGCCGAGGAGGTCTGGAACCGGATCAACGACATCCCCGCCCGAAGCTACGGCTATCTCGATCGCCGCTGGGTCCTGAGCAGGAACATGAGCCGGATCTACCATTACAGTTATTTCGAGCCGGCGACCGGGGCGTTCAGCCAGCTTTCCGTCTTTGAAATCGACCCTTCATCCTGGTCGCTTGTCAGAAGGCTCTCCGCCGAAAAAGGGCGGCTGGAGGGCAACCTGCTGAGTTTAAGCCGCGGCTGGTCCCGCAGCTTTCCCGGCGAGCTCCAGACCCGCTTCGAGGTTTTCGAAGGGATGGACCTCCGGCTGGCGGAGGACCGGGGCTATTTCGTCAAGGAGGTCAAGGAGCCTTCCCTGATGAGCTTCGGCGAGCTCAAGAAATACACGGCCGAGGTCAAGGGGATGGGCTTCGAGACGACGCGCTTCAAGGTCGACCTGATCTCTAAAGTCTCGTTCCCCTTTGTCTCCCTGGTCATGACGCTCCTGGCCATTCCCTTTGCCTTTTCCATGGGGAAGCGCGGCGCCCTCGTCGGCCTGGGGCTGAGCATCGTCATCGCCATGCTCTATTGGGGAGCGCTGGGAGTTTTCCGGAGCCTGGGCTACGTGAGTTTCCTGAGCCCGTTCCTGGCCTCGTGGGGGCCCAACCTCATCTTCGGACCGTTCGGCCTCTACCTTCTTTTCCGCCAGCGCACCTAACTGGCTCGGGTATGGATTCGTCAGCCCNNCTCAGTCGTCCACGGACTTCCTCATCCACACCCTTCGCCTTGGGAAAAGGGGGAAAATGCAACAATCTTAGTTGATATGGTGATCCAAAGGGAGGCAGGGGGAAATTCGGGGGCCTTCGAGCCTATGCCCTGAGCCTCTACATTTTATATTTGCCGAAGTCATCGGGCTTGAGGTTCTCCAGCCACTGGCGCAGCTTTTCCGAGTCCTCCCAGTTCTGGTCGAACTTGAGGCTCTGGGCGCGCTGGACGACCTCGTCCTCGACGAAAATGGGGGAGTTCGTTCGCAGGGCTAGGGCGATTGCGTCGGAGGGGCGGGAATCGATCAGCACGAGCTGTTCCTTGTAGCGGCAGTGGATCAAGGCGTAGAAGGTGTTATTGCGAACGTCGTTGACGACGATCTTCTCCACTGCCACCTCGAGCTTCTCCAGGAAGCTCTTGAGCAGGTCATGGGTCATCGGCCGGGGAGTGGGGATGTTTTCGATGGTCAAGGCGATGGCGTTGGCCTCGAAGACGCCGATCCAGATGGGCAGGATGCGGTCGGTCTGAGGGTCCTCCAGGACGACGATGGGCATCTTGGAGATCGGGTCGACAATCAGGCCCTTGATCTTCATCTGAATTTCCATCGCCTCAGTTCCAGATAGAGCTAATATAGGTTTTAGTCGGGTGAATGTCAAGAAAAGGGGAGTAAAGGTTAAAACAGGGTGAGTTGGCCGGAGGACTTTTCTTCTGGCAGCTTTTTCTCGAAAAGGCTGATCCGGCCGTAATCGCCGTCGTGGCCGGGGGCAATTTTGACCGCCCCCTTTCTCATCCGGTCGATCCCCTGGCCGACGCGCTCCATCTGGATACGGGCGAGTTCCGAGGTCGAGACTTCGGTCAGGACCTTGTACTCGTCACCGAACTCCCGGATCAACCGGAAGTAGACGTCCCAGACGCTCTGGCACTCCGGCGTCTTCTCGAGGGCCTGGGCGACGACTTCGTTAAGCGGGATGAGGTTCTTGTAGGGGACCTTGGACGGGGGCCGCATGCCTTCCTCCCGGTCCGCCAGCTCCTCCACGCGGTGCATGACGCCGATAGTCAGTTTCTTCCCGCACTTGGGACAGATGTCTTTGAGGAGGAGTGATTCCTTGGGCGAGAAAACGACGCCGCATTTGCGGTGCCCGTCGTAGTGGTATTTTCCCTCCTCCGGGAAAAACTCGATGGTGCGGAGGAAATTATCGGGGTTCCGGGTTTTCAGGGCATCGACGAGCCCCTTGAAGCTGAAGTCGGTGTCGAAGACGTTGGCCTCGCGGCCCAACCGGGAGGGAGAGTGGGCATCGGAGTTGGAGACAAGCGCATACTTATCGAGGGCGGAGAGCCGCCAGTTCATCGGCGGGTCGGAGGACAGCCCCGTCTCCAGGGCGAAGATGAAAGGCGTCATCTCTTCGAAACATTCCTCGATGGCGTCGAACCCCGAGTTCGACCCGAAGAGCGAGAACCAGGGCGTCCAGATGTGGGAGGGGATGACGACGCAGCGCGGACAGAGTTCGGCCACAATGCGGACGAAATGCCTGGCGTCCAGTCCGAGGATGGGGCGGCCGTCCGAGCGCAGGTTGCCCAGGCCGGAGAGGCGGCCGTTGATTTTCTCCACGGATTCGAAGTCCGGCGCCAAAAGCAGGAGGTGCACCTTTCGGACCTTGCCCTTCTTGGAGTAGATGAAGCTGATCTCGGTCGAGAGGACGAAATGAACATCGTCGGGCCGGACGGAGACATTCTTGAGATAGCCGTTGACGGGGGGGAGGATGTTCTTCAAGCGGAAGAATCCGTTTCCTGTCGGTTCCAGCTTCTCCTTGGTCAGGAAGAACCACTCCGGATGGGTGAAATCGCTGGAGGCGACGAGCGAGATGCCTTTGATCTTGGCCCAGTAAGCGATGTTGTCGAAGGTCATATCCCGGGAAGTAGCCCGGCTGAACTTGGAATGTATATGAAGGTCGGCGATGAATCGCATGGTGAAGAAGGCTTGAGTGTAATGAATAGAAAAAGGGAATGCAAGGGTGAATTTTTACTTGGTGCGGGAGAGCTCCTGGCCCTTCCGGGCGTATTCGGCGGAGCGCGCGGAATCTCCGAGCCGGCTGTAGAGGTCGGCGAGAAGAAAGTAGCCCAAGGGCAGGTCCTTGGGGTCGGGCCGGAGCTCAATGCCCCGGTTGGCCAGCGTCTTTCCCTCGAGCTTCTTGGAGTCGGTGAAGGAGCCGATGTAGGCGAGGGCGGCCTTTGCCAGGTCAGCACGGGGGAAGGCGAGGCGGCCCTCGATTCTTTCACCAGGTGCATCGCCCTTAAACCGGATTATGCCGACGCCTATTACCAGCTCGGCACTCTCTATATCGGGCAGAACAAAGTCAAGGAGGCCGTCGAGAATCTGGAGAAATTTCTCGAGCTGGCCCCCGGCCACGAGAAGGCCGGCGTGGCCAGGCAGCTCCTGGATTACCTCAAGAAACAGGCCGAGAAGTGTTGAGCCCGGTGCGTCTCCCTATTTCACCGTAAGATCGACCGTCTTGACCCCGGTGTTCTGGGAGATCTTGTCGAGGATGTTGATGACCAGCGTGTAGCTTCCGGCCGGCAGGTCGCGCTGCTCAATCCGCTCCGGCTCTGTTCCCTTTTTAACCCTGACCGTCTGCTTCATCGGCAGCGGTTGGCTGATCAAGGGGGAGTTGTACGTCTGCGGAGACCACTTGATGGCGGATGTCTCTCCCTGCTTGATCTCGAAGTTGATCTCGAGATCATACTGCTGGGATTGGTTGGCCTGGGCGCCGAAGATAAAGAAAAAGATGTCCAGGTTTTCGCCCGGCTGGAAGACTTTCTCGATGTTGGGGACGATCTTGAGGACGGAGTAGGTGAAAAGGCCCCTGTGGAAAACCGTGCGCTGCTCCACCGACTCCATCTGGTCCATCTGCTTGACGAAGAAGATGGACGTCGTGTCCAGGGCCTTCGAGAACTGCGAAGGGTCGGGGATGGTGAACTCATGGTAGGCGACCCCCATTTGTTGAAGGTCGAGAGAGGCCACGGCAACGGCCATGAGATAGTGCCCGAAAGGCAGCGGATAGCCGACGCTGTAGATGTCTTCTTTCTCGGGATCAAACCCGGCGGCCGGCACCTCGATTTTGGCCGGGACATAGACCTCCCTGAAGACTTCGGGCTCACCCGATTCATTCAGGCGGTTGAACTGAAGGAAGACATTGAAGCTGGCTTGCAGTTTTTCGACGGCTTCCTGAACCGGCGTCTCCTGCGGGCCTTCCTTTTCGGCCTTGGGCTCGGCCGGAACGGCTGTTGCCGGCGCAAAGCCGAGGGCCGAGTTCTTGATGTTCATCAAGAAGACGACTTGAAAATTTTCTCTAGCCGGAAGATAGAGGCTCTGGAAGATATTAACCGGGATATCCTGTCGTCCCTGCCGGTCGGCCAGCCCTTCCTGAATGGCCGACTTCGCTTCCTTGGGGATAAAAACTTTCTCTTGCTGCTTGGCCTGTTCTTTTTTCTTGTCCTTGTCCTTTTGCTGGGCCGCAGGGCTTAAGCTGGTCATCAGGCCGAGCCCAAGAGCGACGAGAAGTACAGGGACGATGAATACTTTCGCTTTCATGATTCCTCCTCTGGAAAGCGCATCACTTTTCGCCATAAAACACATGCAATAAAGATGCCAATTTTAACAGAAAAAGACGATTAATTAATATAGCAGAATTGTTTTTTTTTGCAAGTAGAGGCTCGGGCATGGGATTCGTCAGCCCGCTCGTTTCCC